>DAOVLS010000037.1 GCA_030631125.1 Planctomycetales bacterium | reverse complement strand
CGGCGAACTCGCCCACGTCGCGAATCGCCTGCTGAAGCAGCATGGCGCGCTCTTCAGAGTCAGCCGGAAGCACCATGGCGCGATACATCCGAATCCACGCGCCGCGATAGCGGATCTCCTGGATAAACGCCTCCAGTTGCCAGAGCATGCCATCGACCATTCGGTTTTCGTCACCGGCCCATTCGTCGTGCAGTATTCCGGTATTGGAGGTCAGGCGGTCGAGGAGTTTGAGGGCGCTTTGGGTCAGTTTGGCGACGGTTTCGGCGTCGCCGGGCTTGGCCTGAAAATACATCAGCCGCTCGACATACGGAGAAGTCTTGGTGATACCTTCGACGACGATACGGTTCAGCATGAAGCGATATCGCTGAAGTTTGGCCTTGTCATCGACAGCGGCGGCGGTCGCCTTGATGAGTTTGTCCAGTTGGGCGATTGCCTCGTCGAGCAGTTTATCCCGAGCGGCCTGGTCCTTGGCCTTAGCGGCTGCGGCTATCCTGGCCTGGACCAGAAGGGCGGCGCTCTTCGTATCGGTGCCCTTGCCGGACTTGACCAACTCCTCGAGCAGTTCATTCATCCCGAATGTGCGGAGCGCCTCTGCCAGCCGCGCCTTGTCCAGTTTTCCATAGGCGCTCTGGTCCTTCCGCTGCCCCCATGCGGACTGAACAGACAGAAAGGATACACACAGCACCGCTACCGGCAACGACCTTGTCCAATTTGATTTGTTCATGATTATTTTTCACGAACAGCGCCGAACGGCAAGCCGATGCGCGCACCGGCTTGCCGTTCGGCGCTGTTGATCGATCCTTGTACACCGCGCGAACCCATCAATTGACCTGTCATGTTTTTTACCAATCCGTTATCCGCTTGGTTTGAAGCCGACTTTTTTATAATCCGCCCGTATTGCCTGGTTGAAGGCGTTCACCACGTGCATCCATCTGACGTTTCCAAGTGGTTTTATGGTTACGGGCACTTCGCTTGCCTTATCGCCGTGGCGCTCCTTCATTTTCGTCAGGTAAGCGTATAATTGTTCGGCGGTCGTCAGCGGCACATCGGTGTGCTGGACAGAGATAAGTACGCCGAGGCTGTCTTCTCCCGACGCCCGGAGAGTAATATCGATTGGATCGACGGACACGATGCTGGGCGGCGGGCCGGAAATGTCGGGCAGATTGGCCGCTATCTGTCCCTCATTCGCGCGGAACGTGCACGCCAGCAGGAAGAACAGCAGCAACTGGAACACGATGTCGATCATCGGCGTCAGCGGCGGCTGGATCGACGTCGAGCCGTGCTTCTTTTCGGTTTCACGCTCCTTGCGTGCGGAAATGTAGTGGACAGTCTCGTCGCCGGCTATCTGTTTTTGCGAACGCGCCATATCTGTCAGCCTTGCGGTTCCCGCATCGCGGTTATGTACATTTTCCCCAGTTCCGCCTGTTGCATTGCCTGTAGAACCGGTTCAATCTGGTCGTAACGAATACTTTTATCGGCCCGCAGTTCGACGACGAACTCTTTGGGGTTCTTGCTGGTCCGCCGGGCCTTGTCCAACT
This sequence comes from Planctomycetales bacterium, assembly GCA_030631125.1. The sequence continues at coordinate 10,879 of DAOVLS010000037.1, read as the reverse complement.
CGCGGACGAGTTTTTCGATATTGCCTCTCTCGATTTTGGCGGTTTTCAGGCGGTATCGCTTGGCCATGCCTTTTCTTGCGCTGTCCGCCTCGATTTCCTCTTTGGTGAACGGTTCGACGTTGACGACCACCTTGTTTTCTTCCTGGGGTTCCCTGGCCTGGCTTATGTCCGGCTTGGGGGGGTCCAGAATCACTAAGTCCGCCGAGGCCATCTGGGTCGTCAGCATGAAAAAGATGAGCAACTGAAAGACGCAGTCGATCATCGGCGTCATGTTGACCGTCATTTCCGCCGGACCTGATTTATGAACTCCACTCTTGGCCATAACCTCTCTCCGTCCACGAGTTATTTAAGTCCACGAATTTCACGAATTTCACGAATTTTCAAAAACATAAAGACTGTTTCGTGCAATTTATGTAATTCGTAGATTTTTTCTTTTTCTTCTTTTACTTTCGTGCAATTAGTGTAATTCGTGGACTATTACTTCTTTTTCTTCTTCTTTTACTTCCGTGTAATTCGTGGACTCTTATCCGCTTTTCTTAGCGCCCGGGCGGAAGGTTGAGATCGTTTCCTGTGCGATCGTCATCGCCTCGCTGGACAGCGCGTCTATCTTGTTTCGCATAACGGCATAGACAGCCAGGGCGGGTATAGCGACGATCAGTCCCCAGAACGTTGTTACCAATGCGGTTCCGACGCCGCCGGCAAGGTCTTTGGCGTCCGGCATTCCGCCGACATCCACAATCTTGCTGAAAACCATAATCATCCCATAGACAGTCCCTAACAGGCCCATCATGGGCGAGACGTTGCCGATGACGTTCAGCAGTTCGATCTTCCGCAGCAGTTTCGTCGTGCGCTCTTCGGAGGCCTCTTCCATAGCGCGTTCCATAGCGGCGTATCCGTGGGAAGCCTCGGAGAGCGACTGGTGAACCATATACGCCAGGGCGGAAGGCTCGGTCTCGGTGTACTCGATCATCTCCTTGTACTGTTTTCCCTCGACCATTTGCGAGATCTGCGCCTGCACCGGTTCGGGAAGGATGTTTATCCTGCGAATGGCGATGAAATGCTCGATGATGATCGCCACGCTGGCTATGTTGACCAGGATCAAAAACCAGCCTATCGGACCACCCTTTTCGATGAACCACTCCCAGTAACTGATGGATGTAGTTGGGGCTTCTCCGGCAGGGGCCGGCTGCGCCATGGCGACATTCGCAAACCACAGCACCGTAATGGCTGACAATATCACACAAATCAGTACTCTTCGCCGCATCTGTTCTCCTCGTCGTCTAACAGGTTTTTCTTGCTTCCCTGCTTCAATATCCACTTGCCGGACTTCCTGCCCGGCGTAACATTTTCTAGTCCCTAGTCCCTAGTCCCTTTCTTCTTCATCCGTTCCAGGGCTTTTTGCGCTTCTTTGGTCGCCGGGGATTTGGCGAACCTGTTGGCTACGGTCGAATAGGCCGCTTTTGCGGCTTCTGCGTTGCCAAGCCGCTCGTTAACCTGCCCGGCCAAAAATAAGGCATACGGCGCCTCGTCGCTGGAGCCGAAGAATACTACCACACGCATCAGGTCAAGTCCCGCCTCAAGAAGCAGTTTTTCCGCGGCGGATTTGTCCTGTTTCTGTTTGCTTAATCCCAGTTTCGCGCGACCGAGCAGCAGCATCGCCGAAGGAAGGTCGGCGACGGTGAATTTTTTCATCCTGGGCTGCAATTGCCGGACGACCTGCTCGTATCGCCCCTGCTTCAGCGACAGGGACGCCAGCCTCAGTTGCGCGTTGGCCGAACCGACCGGGGGGGTCTCCGGCCTGGTTTTCCCGTTGGCCGAAGGTTTGGTTTTCGGCGTTGTGGTTTTACCGACCAGTTGCGCCGCAATAACGCGGGCCTCAGCCAGACGCTCCTGACGCTCGTACAGGTCAACGAGCAGTTGGCGGATCGCCTTGAGGTATGCCGGGTCCGCCTTTTGGGCCTTTGCCTTCAACAGGGCGATGGCGAGGTCGTTGGCCTTGCTGCGAGCGGGGGCGAGTTTCCTCGGGCGCAGGGCCAGAACACCGGCGGAAACGCCGGCGTCATCGACTATCTTCAACCAGCGGGCCGTCGCCTTGTCGATCTGCCCGGCTGCGTTGTTGACGGCAAGGAGGCGGTAATCAATCAGCGTTTTCTTCCATCCGGCGGCGGCGAGCCGGCCTGCGGCGGAATAGGCTTTTTCAGCCTCGGCGTGTTTGCCCTGCTGAAGGAGGGTCTCGCCCCGCATGAAATTTTTGTCGTCGGTAATACTGACGACGGCTATTTTGCTTATTGACTTTCTTATGGTCGTCCCGCTTCTCATTTGGAAGCGGACAACGCCGTCGGCGACGCCCAGGATTGTTACCCGGTCATACGTCAGTCCGTTGGTCAGTTTAATCGAATCGGCGCAGGTCTGCGTCGCGGCGGCAAGAACCGCCGCCGTGCACAACAGTAACGATATTTGTTGTTTGATACGTGTCATTCGCTCGGCTCGACAAATTTGAATCTTCCACCGTTCTCTTTGGCAATTTGACCAAGCACCTTCATCACGTCCGGGCTGCGGTGATGATGCAGGATGGTATGGATGTGGACTTTCCCTTTGGTGTTCAAGGCCCTGATTGCGCTGAGAACTTTTTCGTTGTCGGGGAACTCCCCGTCTGTCAACAGATAAAGCAGTTTACCTTTCCGTCTTCCGGGCGTCCTGTTGAGGACCGCAAATGCCCTCTTGATGGCGGGAATGGGGTCAGTTTGTCCTTCAGGAGTAATGGTCTTGAGGAACTTCAGCGCCTCTCGCTTACTTGCCAGTGTGGCGAATACCAGTCGGCGCGGGGGATTCTCCTTGGGTTTGCCCGTGGCGAAGAAGATTACGTGGAAGGTTTGCTGGGGGCTTAATTTACTGAAGGACTTGATTATTTGCTTTCGGACCTCGTCGAAGGTTTCCAGCATTGAGCCGGAACGATCGACCACATAAACGATGTGGTATGCGTTTCCGCCCGTGCCGAAGAACCGGCTTTTGGGTCCGCCGCCTCCGCCTGTGATCAACCCCAGCGGGGCGCTGGCTCCGCCGGCCGTCGCACCGCCCATGCTGCCGTAAAGTGAGATTTTATTCTTGGTCTCCCCCAGATTGGCCATCGGAACCCTCGAATCCCGCTTGGCCCACTGATCGTCGGCCTTGAGGGCCTTAGCGGTCAGTTCGGGGCTCATCTCTCCGGGTTTTATCCTCCCGCCGAGGTCCTCCGAAAGCGGGACGTCCGGAACGACAACGTCGGCCTTGAGCATGTTCCTGGACATCACAATTGTGATGAACGCCATAATCACAAGGATACCGGCGTGGAAGAACAGGCTGATGACCCATGGCATCAGCGTGGCCATCACGCCCATCATCGCATCATGTTCTTCCGGGACGAGGATTTCTTCCTCGACCGGCGGGCCGGCGGCAGGCTGGTCGGGCCTGGAACCGCCACTGTCGGCTTCGCCGGGGACCTGGGGCCTCGGAAGAGACGCCAGACCCGCCGGAACCACTACCCGGGCCTTGCAATAATGGCATTTAATCTTCGAGGACTCTTCAGCCTCGACGCTCAATAACTTGCCGCAATTCTCACATCGAAAGTCAATGGTCATGATCCATCTCCCTTCCTTTCACCGCGAATTCTACATTATCCATGCGCAGGGTGGTACGGTCAAGCAACGCTTGGATTACCAACACGCCGGCGCGCAGGAACAGGACCCATGGCATGGCCGGCGCCAGGGTTCCCATAATGGTTACCTGTCCGGCCGGGAGGGGAGAGTCGGGCTTGAGCTGGGGTGTTTCCTCGTTCCGGCTTTGGTTTTCGTTGCGATGTTCAGTAGTCATGGCCCATCTCTCCTCACCTTTCGGCACCGCCGTCAGTGCCGCCGAGGTACGTACAGTACAAGACGACTTTTCTTGCGAATTATTCCAAGTAAGGTTCGCCGCTTCGATAATTACGGATAAGTCCACTTTTACGCGGCGACATCAGGCGGGCCAGGCGATTCTTTTTGAGCCGCCTGGAGATGGGGCCCGCTTGGGCAGGCTTGCTCGGCATGAGTCTCACAAAGCCCGCCCGGTGAGTTAACTACCGAGACGTTTAATACATCGGACAGAAACGATTTCTGCGATTACGAATAAACGCAAACATCGCCACTTAATTCAACCGCATTATAACCCCGAAGTTACGGATTCGGCAAAAAAATTTTCTCCGATTTTCCCAAGTATTAGTTAAGTGTATTTGTGTAATTCGTGAAATCCGCTACAATTTGTGAAATTCGTGTTACAGCGAGGGTGGCGGAATTGGCAGACGCGCCAGGTTTAGGTCCTGGTCCTGAAAGGGGTGCAGGTTCGAGTCCTGTCCCTCGCATGAAAATAGCGGTCAGCAATCAGCGAAAAACGGATATGAACGCTGAATGCTGACTGCTGAATGCTCGTTCATGCACGCCTTCGCCGTCGCAACAACATCAACGACGCACCTGCGCCGAGCAGCGTCAGCGTAGCCGGTTCGGGAATGACGATGTAGCCGTCGTTGCCGTTCTCTTTGAACTCAATCTCCGTAATTCCCGTTCCGAAGAGGCTATGGATGTCGGTCATTTCTCCGTCGAGCAGCGCGTAGAGAGGGATGTCGCCGATTACGAGCGTCGAGCCGTTGAGGATTCTCAGCCCGTCGGGGCCTCCGAATCCGAACAGATACAGCGCCTCGCGTGAACCGCGGTTTCCGTTGTCAATCGCGTCGGCCAGCAGGACAGTCGAGGTCTGCGTGCCGCTTCCGACGATTAACTGTCCTATACCGAAATTGCCCGACGTGCAACCGCTGACGCCATCATCGTGGCCGCCGACTTCCAGCCACTGGTCGCTTACGCCGGCCAACTGGAAGATGGCGGTATCGCCGTCAAACTTAGTCTCGTCGGTGTAATCGAAACTGAAGTTCCCGCCGATTTGAGCCTTGGCAGCGCCGGTGATGCTGAGGCTGCTGGTCGGGTCAAGATGCAGGTTGCCGGTGATTTCCAGGCTGCTGGTGTCGTCGGAGACGACCAGTTGAAAATCGTCGGTGAATGTCATGTTTCCGAAGGTAAGTTTTCCGCCGCCGGAGACGGTAAATTTCGTCTGGCCGTTGGGTGAGCCGGAAACCGATCGGAGCGACCTCAAGTCAATCTCACCGCCGTTGATAATGAAGTCCAGGCGGTCTTCGCTGCGATACGGAGCCGTGATGCTCGTTACGTTGCTCAAGTCAACCAGCCCGCCGGCCGTTGCACTGATCGTATGAACCCGTACATAACTCGAGTTATCATTGAAACCGGCATTGATGCTCGTAAGAGATGACAGGTCCAGCACCGATCCGGCGCCGTCGGCCGAAAACAGCGTGTAAGTTCCTGGAAGACTCGTAGAGGAATATGCAATTGCAGATATGTTGCTGTAATTCGCTCCGCCCGAAACCGCCAGGCGGGCGCTGTCAATGTTGCCCAGCGTGCCGGTTATAAAGTTCTGGCCGGCTCCCAGGGCGATGGTGCTGCCACTGAAGTTAACCAGGCTCGGGGCGTTGAACGTCGCACCGGTATCCATCGTAACAGATGCGTTTGTCAGGGCGGCAAGGCTGGTTGCGTTGACTATTGCGCCGGCGGTGAGGTCGTATCCGCCTCGGTCGTGGCTGTCCAGGGCGTTCACGTCCAAAGTCCGTGAAGCCGCTACGTTGAACTTCGCGCCGCCGACCGTTTGCAAAGCCGGTAGAGAGTAGTTTGAATCATTAATCGAAAATCTCGTCTGGCCGGTGCCGGAGATGCCCTGAAGACCGTCGAGATTGACGTTTCCTGTAACGTCCAGGCGGTCTTCGCTGCGATATGGGGCAATGATGGTCGCTACGTCGCTCAAGTCAACCAGCCCGCCGGCTGACGCGATGATCGTATGAACCCGTGCATAACTCGAGTTATCGTTGAAGCCGGCATCAATGCTCTGAAGCGAAGATAAGTCCAATACCGATCCGGCGCCGTCGGCTGAAAACAGCGTGTAAGTTCCTGGAATACCCGTCGAGGAATAGGCAGTTGCAGATACGTTGCTGTAATTCACTCCGCCCGAAACCGCCAGACGGGCGTTGTCGATGTCGGACAGCGCGGCGGTAACGAAATACTGTTCGGGTTGAAGGGAGATTGTACTGTTGCTGAAATCAACAAGGTTTGGTGCGTTGAACAGCGATTCGGTGTTCAGTGTAACCGTTGCATTGGTCAGAGTGGTCAGGGCGCCGGCATTGACTGTTGCGCCTGCGCCGAGGTTGTATCCGCCGCGATCGTGACTTATCAGAACCGGCAGGTACAGCGTCTGTAAAGTCGCAACGTTGAATTGCACGTTACCGGTCGTCTGAAGCGCCGGAAGACTGTAATCTGCGTCATTAATCGAGAATCTCGTCTGACCGGTGCCGGAGATGCCCTGAAGACCGTCGAGATTGACGTTTCCGCCGCCGCTGACGGTAACGTCCAGGCGGTCCTCGCTACGGTACGGAGCCGTGATGGTCGTTACGTCGCTCAAGTCAACCAGCCCGCCGGCTGACGCGCTGATCGTGTGAACCCGTACATAACTCGAGTTATCATTGAAGCCGGCATTGATGCTCGTAAGAGATGACAGGTCCAGCACCGATCCGGCGCCGTCGGCCGAAAACAGCGTGTAACTTCCTGGAATACCCGTCGAGGAATATGCAGTTGCAGATACGTTATTGTAATTCAGCCCACCGGCCACCGCCAGGCGGGCGTTGTCGATGTTGGACAGCGCAGCGGTGTTAAAGTTCATTCCAGGCTGGAGGGAAACGGTGCTTCTGCTGAAATCAATCAGGTTCGGGGCGTTAAATGTCGCACCGGTATCCATCGTAACAGATGCGTTTGTCAGGGTGGCAAGGCTGCCGGCGTTGACTGTTGCGCCTGCGCCGAGGTTGTATCCGCCGCGATCGTGACTTGTCAGGGCGTTTACGTCCAAAATCCATAAAGTCGCAACGTTGAATTGTGTGTTGCCTGCCGTCTGAAGCGCCGGAAGACTGTAATCTGCGTCATTAATCGAGAATATCGTCTGTCCGGTACCGGAGATGCCCTGAAGTGCGTCAAGGTTGACATCGCCTCCGCCGCTGATGGTAACGTCCAGACGGTCCTCGCTGCGATATGGAGCCGTGATGCTCGTTACGCCGCTCAAGTCAACCAGCCCGCCGGCCGATGCGCTGATCGTATGAACCCGTACATAACCCGAGTTATCGTTGAAGCCGGCATTAATGCTCTGAAGCGAAGACAAGTCCAATACCGATCCGCCGCCGTTGGCTGAAAACAGCGTGTAGTTGTTGGTCAGGCCCGTCGAGGAATAGGCAGTTGCAGATACGTCGCCATAGGCCGTACCGAACGTTTCGCCGTCCGAAACCGCCAATCTGGCATTGTTGATGTTAATCAGCGTTCCCATGGTAAGCGTTTGCCCGGGTGCGATATTTATAACGCTGCTGCTGACATCCACCAGGTTCGGAGCGTTGAACGTGGCGCCGGCTCCGAAGGTCAGGGACGAGTTGTTGAAACTCGTCAGGGACGTGGCGTTAACGGTTGCGTTATCGCCCATCGTGAAATTGCCGCCGGTGAAGATCTGAAGAGTTGCAAGATCGAGCTGACCTGCGTCCATAACGTCGAATTTCGTGTTACCGGCCGTTTGCAGCAACGGCAGAGAGTAACTGGCGACGTTGATGTCAAACAGTTTCATGCCGGAGCCGGAGGTTGTCAGGAGCGAGTCGAGATTGATTCCGCCGGGAGTACCGATGATAAGGTCAAGCCGGTCCTCGCCCCTGTACGGTCCGATTATCTCGGTTACGCCGCTCAAGTCGATTATGCCGCCGGTGGTGGCGCTGATCGTATGAACCCGCACATAACCTGAGTTATCGTTGAAGCCGGCGTTGAGGGTCGCCAGCGAAGACAGGTTCAGCATCGAACCGGCGCCCTGCGCCGACATCAGCGTATAGTTGTTGGGCAGGCCGGTCGAGGAATAGGTCGTCGCGCCGATTCCGATAGTACCGCCGCCGGAGACATTTAACCGAGCGGCGTTTCCGGGGAACCGCGCCGCTGCAGCGATGGCTGTGAACGCGCCGTTGTCGGTCGTGATGTAGCCGTAGATATCGGCGTCGTCCAGGACCGTCAGGCTCTTGCCGGAGTTAATCGTCAGCGTGCTGCCGCCGCCAAGGGACAGGTCCGTAACTACATCGGCGCTACCAACGTCAAAGGTTACAGCCACGCTGCTTCCGATGACGACGTTGTAAGTATGCGTACCATCATTAATGGGTACCTCGTCGATGTCCCAGTTATCCGGGTCGCTGTAACTGACGCCGTCGCCGTCGCCGTTCCAGATAACCGTCTTGTGGTCCGCCATAGCCGACTGAGGCAGCAGAAACAACACCGCAACAGCGGCCAACAGAGTAAGTCGGAACAGAGTGTGAGAGGTTCGATAGGTCGTCATGGCAAAGCCTCCTTCCATTAGATACTGAGCCTCGGCGTCGAGAAAATAGCGGTCCTGCCTGAAAAAGAGCGGTTGCAAGAGCGAGGTTACGAGACAGAAACTTTTTGCAAACTCCTTTACTGAAACATGAGCCACCCAATGCGAAAAGCGATTATATACGGTAATAGGGAAATCACCAAGGGAAAAATCACAGCAATTGCGATATTTCCATAGATCCATCTTCTCTTGAAATCGCCGCCGGAACCGCTAGGATAGCCAATTCCAAAACCCCTGAATAAGGAGAAATCAGCAATGTCACAAGCAGACATTGGACTAATCGGATTGGGGGGTTCGAGTCCTGTCCCTCGCATGAAACAGAAACAACGCACCCGGCAGGTAGATTTTGCGAGATGCAGTTTGACCTAAGATATAGATGATTCTTCATCAGAAGAACCGTCGGATTCCTTACGAGTGCCTAGATTCGATTCTTCTAAATCCGAACCGCGCAAATCCAAAGACTTTGGGACATTCCTTCGCAGAGATGAGTAATAAATAAACAAAGCAAAGCATAGAAGAAGGCCACTCGCTAAATATGTCGCAAGCGGATTTTCCCCTTTAACCAGAAAAATGACAAAGATTAACGTTGCCGCCGCTATTGTGAGCAGAAAATAGACTTGCATTAGCCGCCGAAAGAAGATTCGCCTTTTCTGACGAGATAAGCGGGGAAATAGAAATGGTGCTATAGTGGGAGTGACACCGCGCCTAGTCGGCTTTCCAGCTCCCATGATGCGCCCAAGCACACAAGGACTACCGAAATACCTTCCTGTGTGGACAAGTTGGATAACTCCTCCCTCGTCTCGGTCTAAGTAATCAAACGTGATAAAGACAGTATTCGGTTCAGCCTCGTTCCGATGGATCTCAAACTGATTGGCTTCTGTCGTCTGGTGTACGACGCGCGCGTCCAGAAGGTCAACGTCGTCATCGAGAATAATTCGTAATTTGTCCTTGTTGGCTATGTCCTCACGGCGCATAGTTTCCGATCCTGCGTTCCAAAACGTTAGCGTACTAACGGTGACAGTCTGGACCTTCGTCCCATCATAAGAAACCTCCAATTTTGAGAAACTGCTGCTAAGATCACGTAGTAGATTGTTGCCATTGACGACATAAGTGGGACGCTTGATCTTACGATATTTTCGGGCAAGGATGACTGTGACAATTATGCTAATAAGCGCTGCAGCCAAACCGAAAAGGCCGACAAATGGGCTTCTCAAGATTCTACTGGCAATGCCACCCGCGTCAGCCTCGCCTACACTTTCATCTTCGGACTGATGCACCGACGGCACTTTTGAAGGACTATCTACCGCTGGTGCGCTAGCGGTGCGCCTTTCAGCACCGCGAGCATCTTCGTGCTGCGCTTTGCAAAGCGAGGGGAACAAAGCAACGAAAGCAAGAAGCAAGACAACTTTATGTATCCCCGAATAACCAATTAGGCTCATACCTTGGACTCCCAATGTGGCCTTGTAAGATAAATCCCATGGAGGGATAATTCGCAACATCTTATCTTGGAACGATGTTCTGAGCAAGTCTAAAGGCATACATGTTATAGTCTGCCTACACCGTCCCATGTTCTCTACTTGAAATCGCCGCCCTAATCGCTAGAATACCCCGTTCCTAAACTATCAAAATGGGAGTAAAAACATGCCACAAGCAGACATTGGACTAATAGGCCTGGCAGTGATGGGCCAGAACCTCGTACTGAATATGGACGATCATGGATTCACCGTAGCCGTCTTCAACCGCACCGTCAGCAAGGTGGACGATTTCGTCAACGGCTCCGCCGCCGGCACGAACATCATAGGAACCCACTCCATCGAAGAGTTCGTCGCTGCGCTGAAGCGTCCTCGGCGAGTAATGCTGCTGGTCAAGGCCGGTGCGGCAGTCGATGACTTCATCGAAAAGGTCATACCACACCTCGAAGACGGCGACATTATCATCGACGGCGGAAACAGCAACTACAACGACACGATCCGGCGATGCAAATACGTCGAGGGCAAGGGCCTGCTCTACATCGGCACAGGCGTCTCCGGCGGCGAAGAAGGCGCACGTCACGGCCCAAGTATCATGCCCGGTGGAAGCCCAGCCGCCTGGGAACACGTCAAACCCATCTTCCAGGCAGTTTCGGCAAAGTCCGACGGCGAACCATGCTGCGACTGGGTCGGCGAGAACGGCGCCGGTCACTTCGTCAAAATGGTCCATAACGGCATCGAATACGGCGACACGCAGATGATCTGCGAGACCTATCAGATGATGAAAGAATGCCTCGGTATGACAAACCAGGAAATGCACGAGTGCCTCACCGAGTGGAACGAAGGCGAGCTTGATTCCTACCTGATCGAAATCACCCGCGACATCCTCGGCTACAAGGACGAGG
>DAOVLS010000124.1 GCA_030631125.1 Planctomycetales bacterium | reverse complement strand
GCGCATATGAGGCCGGCGGGAAGTCCGTCGGGCTGAATATCACACTGCCGCACGAACAAACGGCCAACCCATACACGAACATCGAACTGGACTTCCGCTACTTCTTCGCCCGCAAGGTGATGTTTATCAAGTACGCCTGCGCGTTTATCTGCTTTCCCGGCGGGTTCGGAACGATGGACGAATTCTTCGAGTCAATGACGCTCATCCAGACCGAAAAAGTCGATCCGTTCCCGGTGGTACTCTTCGGCAAGACGTTCTGGGGCAAATTGGCTGGGTGGATGGACAACGTGCTGCTCCGCCGGCATCACACCATTAGCCCCGAAGACATGGACCTGTTCGTTATGACCGACAGCCTCCGCGAGGTTGTAAAGATTGTTGAAAAAGGCTGCGAACTGGAGCGAACCCGCCGCGCCAAGCCCGTCCGCAACGGGCGCCGCAAGCCTACCGGAGAAGGAACAGTCGTGGGGCTGCTACCGAAAATCAAATCGCGAAGAAGACGATAAATCGATTACAACAAAGATTGAACAGTAATTGAAAAAAAACGGACGGAATAGCAGAATTACAGGGATTACAGGATTATAAGGATTGAAATAAATTAAAATCCCTGTAATCCCGTAATCCCCATAATCCCGCTATTTTGCTTCTATAATGGCAGGGTCTTATCCAAAAGGAATCTCCAATGGCTATGACAATCACCGAAAAGATACTCGCGAGTCACGCTGATAAGAATAAAGTCTCACCCGGCGAAAACGTCTGGGTCAACGTTGACGTGCTGATGAGCAACGACGTTATCGCGCCGCAGATGATCGGCGTTTTCGAGGAACATTTCGGTCCCGATGCAGCCGTCTGGGACGCCGATAAGGTCGTGATGATTCCCGACCATTACATCTTCACCGCCGATCCCAAGGCCCACCGCAACATCGACATTATGCGCGACTTCGTCAAAGCCAAGGGCATCCGGCACTACTACGACACGGATTTCATCCCGCCGGGTTTCAAGGGAATGCCCAAACCGTACGACGACCCGACCAAGACACCTTATATGGGCGTCTGCCACGTAACGCTCCCGCAGAAAGGCCACACCCGCCCCGGTGAGGTACTGCTCGGCACCGACAGCCATACCTGCACGCACGGCGCATTCGGGCAGTTCGCCTCCGGTATCGGCAGCACCGACGGAGCCTTCGTGATGGGGACCGGGAAACTCTGGCTTAAGGTTCCACCGACGCTGAAGTTCACCTTCAGCGGCGAAATGCCCCCGTACCTGATGGCCAAGGACCTCATCCTGCACATCATCGGACATATCGGCCACGACGGCGCGACCTATATGGCAATGGAAATCACAGGACCAGCCGTCATGAGTCTGAACATGGACGAGCGGATGACGATCTGCAACATGGCCATCGAAGCCGGCGGAAAGAACGGAATAATCCCCGCCGACGAGGTTACGCTCGAATACGTCCGAAGCCGGACGGATAAACCCTTCGAGACCGTCGATGCCGACGCCGACGCCGAATATGCAGCCGTTTATGAATGGGACGCCTCGAAAATCGAGCCGACCGTCGCCTGCCCGCACTCGCCCGGAAACGGGGCGACAGCACGCGAAAAGTCCGACGTGAAAATTGACCGGTCATACATCGGCTCATGCGCCGGCGGGAAGACGACGGACTTTATCGCAGCCGCCACCGTCCTCGCCGGTAAGCAAGTTAAGGTCGAAACGTTTATCGTCCCTGCCACTACCGAAGTCGATGCCGACCTGGACCGCTGCAAGTTGGACGGGTCGAGCCTGCGGGAGATTTTCACCGCCGCCGGCTGTAAGATAGGCCCAGCCAGTTGTGCTGCGTGTCTTGGCGGTCCGGTGGACACCTTCGGCAGGGCGAACGAGCCGATTACGGTCGTCTCGACGACCAACCGCAATTTCCCCGGCAGGATGGGGCATAAGGAAGCCCAAATCTACTTGGCAAGCCCGCTGACCGCAGCAGCATCGGCCCTGACCGGACACATAACCGACCCGCGAGAATACATTTAGCGAAAAGAAGCCGTAAGCCGGAGCCAGTCAGCAAATTGACCGGTTAAATCAGATGTTCCGTTGTGTCCATGGTGCGAGCAAACAAGTTACTCGCACTACAACTGACGGGCGTATTTGCCAAGACGGATCAGTAGTCTGCCTACCTATTACCTCAATTTCAAGGAAGTCAGGATTACAACGCTTTTCCTTTCGCAGAGAACGTCTGCTCCGGCACCCAAATCATACTCGTGGTAATCAAGTGGTACGGGGAAACCATTGGCGTCCTTTTTTGCCGATGCCTCGCTGTAGACGTATCGCTTCATCTTGAACCGTGAACCCTTTGTCAAATGCAATCGAATCGTTCTCGGTTTTTCAGATCGATTAACAAGGCAGAAAGACCAGGATCGCTTATCCGATCCGCCCTCATGGTTGCAATAGGCTGCCAATACCCGCACCTCTTTTGAGGTTATTTTAGTCCGTACGATACTTGATTCGGGCGGGAAATAGCGGCATAAAAGCGACCACGGATAGAACCAAGGCCTTAATTCCAAATCTTTATCTTTGTTTTTCCACATGCCCCAATAGAATCCGGCATGAGAATTGTCATCCAACATCCATGCTATCACCGCCCAAGAGCCGGCGTTCACCGCTTGAACTGCATAATCCGCCATGAAAATCCCGTAATAGATCGAATCGATTTTCTGATTACCTCTCGGGTGCTGGGCATAGTCGTTCAATCCAGCTTCTCCAACCACAAAGGGTTTCAAAGAGGCTTTCTTATCGTGTTTTAGCGCGTAAGACCATGACTTTTGGAAATAATCCTCCAATTTACCAACGCGTACATTGCGATCTTTTGCGTATCTGTGAATGTCGTAGGATCCGAGTATGTCATGAAGTTGGTCTACTGCGTTTTTGTGCCAATTATCTGCATTTGAGTGATCCGCCCCCGCAATCTTCACCTTCTTTTCCAATCCTCGTTCCTTGAATTCTGAAAACAGATTTTCAACACCTTTTTTCCAACGGCTCCAATCTTTGACCTCATAATTGGGCTCGTTAACCATGATGAAATACTTGATGCAGGTATATCCTTTACGATTCAAAAGGTAATCCATGTAAGACCCGATGATCTGGGCATACTTTGGATCATTGACCGATTTTACGTCAGGACACTGCAACCATTTGGGTTCACAGCCCCAATCAGCCAAAAACACTGTCGTTCCCAATCTTTGGCAAACGTCAAGGTGCCGATAGAGCGATTTCATCTCCTCGGAGTGCCAGTTGAACTCCCCGCCCCCTTTGTAGCACCACTTGCATTGCATCATGATTCGGGCTACCGGTAGGCGCATCCACTCGACGCGTCTCCGTATGGTGGCGAAATCCTTTTTCGTGATGCCGGATTTCAGATAGCCACGAGAGTCCCACTCCGCGCCGAATCCCAGAAACCGCCTGCAAATGACATCCCCCGTATCTATTTCAACTGAAAGAGATGCCTCCTGTCTCGGTACATTTTCTTTCATAGTTTTTTTTGATTCGATATGATTGCATCCCTGAACAAGAGTGGCAGCGGTACCCAAGCATGGTATCGAGATCAATATCAGTATAAAATTTCTCATCTCTGTTTCTCCGCTTATCATTATTCCCGGTTTTGCTCCATGAGTTCCTGGAGCGGTCTGAACTGCTGTTCGAAAAGGTATCGGTAGTATCTGCCCGCTGCCAGTAGTTCGGTGTGCGCGCCTTCTTCGACAAGCCGACCTTGCCGGAAAACGAGTATCCGGTCCGCCCCGACGACGGTCGAGAGCCGGTGTGCGATGATCAGGCACGTTCTGCCGACCTGGGCGCGCTCCAGGGCTTCATTGATAAGGTTCTCGCTCTCGCTGTCGAGGCTGCTGGTGGCTTCGTCCAGGATAAGGATGCGCGGGTTCTGAAGGATTGTCCTCGCGAGTGAGATTCGCTGTCGCTGCCCGCCGGAAAGTGTCAACCCCCGTTCGCCGATGACTGTCTCGTACCCGTTGGACAGGTTCATAATGAATTCGTGGGCGTTGGCGTCCTTGGCGGCCTCGATGATTTCGGCCTTGATGGCGTTTTTCCGTCCGTATCGGAGATTCTCGCGGACCGTACCGGAAAACAGGATCGTATCCTGCAAGACGATGCCGATGCTCCGTCGCAGCCGGCGCAGGCGATAATCCCTCACGTCAATGCCGTCGATTAAAATTGCCCCTTCGGTAACGTCATACAAGCGTGGAATCAGCGTAACCAGGGTGCTCTTGCCGGCGCCGCTTTCGCCGACAATCGCCACCCGCTCGCCGGGACGAATACTGAAGGACAGATCCTTCAGGACCGTCGGACCGCTGTCATAGCTGAAGTCCACTTTCTCAAATTTGATTCCGCCCAGGCCGGGGGCGCGGTCGAGTACGTTTCGGCGATTGCGAACTTCGGGCACGATGTTGAAGATGGCAAAGACGCGTTCGATGGCGGCCATCGAGTTTTGATAGACGACATTAATCTGACTGAGGCGGCGGATCGGCAGGTATAGAAGGGCCGCCACTGCCGTGAACTGGACCACCTGCCCGGCCGACATCGTTCCGCCAATTGCCAGAAAGGCCCCGACGACCCACACCAGCACCGCGGCGATCTCGACCAGGAATTCACTGGCGGCGCTGAGGGTGTGGTTGAGCCGCCCGCGATAGACGCTCCGACCTTTCAGTTCAGCAGCCTGGGCAGAGAAATTCCGCGACTCGGACGGTTCCTGGGCGAAGGTCTGAACGACCGCGATACCGGCCAATCGCTCCACCGCCGTTCCGCTCATCACAGAGGTCTGCTCCTGTACGGCGTGGCTCGCCCGGCGGATGCGCGGATTAATCCTGCGATACAGGAAGGCGTACACCGGAAGCACCGCCAGCACCAGCAGCGTCAGTTTCCAACTGATCGACAGCAGCACCGCCAGCGCCACCGTACCGCTGACGGCGTCGATGCAGACGTTGAGTATGCCGCCGTTAATCATCTGCTGCGAGACGCCGATGTCGCTCATTAGACGGGAAAGCAGCGATCCGGTCGGGCGGGACTGGTGAAAACCAAGGCTAAGCCGCTGGAGATGCTTCCACAGGTCCCGGCGGAGGTCGAAGACCATCGCCGAAGCCACCTTTACAGTGGCCATACCACGCAGATACATTGCTATTGTCCCCACTACAGCGGAACCGGCCAGACCCGCCCCCAACCACCAAAGCATTCCCTGCCTCGCCGTCGCAGACAGACCGTCGGCGTTGTGAATGATCTTATCTACGATTAACCGGATAACGTAGGCCGGGACAAGTGGGATCGTGAACTTGGCAATCCCTGCAGCGATCACCAGCGCGATTGTCCAGCGGTATGGCTTGGCGTAGATCAGATAGCGAAGCAGCACGCTTCTTTTTCGGGCGCCCATTTCGGCTGCGCCTCCTTTCGAAGCGGCCTATTATACCTCGAGTTCTCCTGCAAACTCAAAAATAACGCGAAAAATGAGGAAAAAACCGAAAAATATGCAGTATGTCCGGTGAACACCGAACCATGCCTCGCTTCAGCGAGGCATGGAAGAGACTCGGTGTTTCCTATATTTCTTACGGTAATCGGGGTCGTTGTGTGAAGAATCGGCTTTGGTGGCGGGTGAGGCGCATTCGCGCGTTAATCGCCCAACCGGCCCCTTCGAGAATTGCACTTAAATCACGCCGGCGCAACTTAAGTATCGCCACAATAATCGTCGGAAGCATGACGGCAAGAATCGCAATGGCGATACCCAGGAAAATCTTCCATGGTTCGATACTGGCAAGTGTTTTGGAGATGTAGGCGAACGCCGAGCCGAGGGCGGCAATCGCTACGCTTCCGCCAACGAGCAGCCCGCCGGCCATCAGGCCTTTGTTGGGACCGGCGGCAGCGGCAGGGGTCTTGGTCTGTACGACAGCCGAATCGAGTTTCTTCTCGGCAGAAGTTGTCATCGCCTCAATCTTTCCCGTCAGCGCCCGCCCAAGCCGCTGGAACGGTGAGACAATCGCCTCGCCGAGACTTATCGGGTTCTCGATAATCTCGACGATTCGAGCGTCCGATTCGCGCCCCGCAACATCTTCAAATACGCCGCGCTTGCCCACGCACAGGTTGCCCTTCCCGACGGAAGTAACGGAAGTTGCGATTTCGTATTTTTCCCCGCCGCCTGGGGCGATCTCGGCGTAAAGAACGAACATATTTCCCGTTCGGGCGATTTTGCCGTGAGCGGCGCGGTCGGCGACCTTTACCGAGAAATTGAACCGCCGACCGTCCATCACCAGCGTACCCATCTCAAAGGCCGCCCGGCTGGCGGGATCGTAAAGGTGCGGAAAACTGACGAAATTATTCGCCAGCGTCAGCAGGTGAGTTTGATAAAGGATTAATTTCTCGACCCGGCGGATATCATTCATCGCAGCGGCGGTTTCGGCGCTCCGGGCAATCAGTAACTTGACGCCGTTACGAAACCTCACATCCAGATATTTATTCAAATTTTCGGCACCGAGCGGCATGACGGGCGATTCGTCCTGGCTTTCGGCGATTTCGTTTCCGCCAAGGCATGTCTTGGCCTGTGCGAGGAATTTGCCCAATTGCTTTCGGCCTGCGCCTTGTTTTCCGGCAGGATGGTCGGCCCCGCCGACAGTGGCGATGATGTCGGATATAAACCGCCGGATTTCGTCGTCATCAGCCGCTTCGGGCAGAACAACGCCCGCCTCGGAAACAGGCCTGCTTTCGGCGGTCGCCTTGGCCCGGCGAACCTGGTCGAGCGTTATTTCCCCTGCCTCCGAAAGACCCATACCGGCGAGGATTTTGGAGGCGGATTCGCGGATTTGAGCG
>DAOVLS010000237.1 GCA_030631125.1 Planctomycetales bacterium | reverse complement strand
GTCATCGGGATTTTCCTGCTTATCGCCATTGGCGTGATCAACGTGGTATTCGTCATTATTGCCGCGGTCAAGGCCAACAATGGGGAGTCTTACCGCTACCCGCTGACCATTCGATTTTTGAAGTAGGTCCGCCCGAAGCGTTGATGCGCGATTAGCCTGATATTGCCGCGTTGTGCGGGGAGAGTCCGTAGATGCCTGAAACCAGCCGACAGCGAGTGCTCTCTGCGCTCGATCACGTCCAGCCGGGGCGCGTGCCGGTCGATTTCTGCTCCCACCGCGCCAGCGGCATCATGGCCATCGCTTATCGCCGGCTTCGGGAATTTCTGGGGCTGCCCGCCCGCCCGCCGCGAGTGCACGACGTGGTTCAACACCTGGCGATGGTCGATGACGACGTGCTGGAACGCTTCGGCGTCGACGCGATTGACCTGAGCAGGGGCTTCTGCGAGGACGAAAGCGGCTGGAAGCCATGGCGACTGCCCGACGGCGGCGATTGCCTGATTCCCGCCTGGACGAACATCCGAGCCGAAGGCGATGACTGGTTCCTGTTCAGCGCCGCCGGGCGGAGCCTCGGCATCCAGAAGCCGCACATGCTCAACTTCGACCAGACTTACTGGCCGATGCTGGACGGCGTGCCGGAGGACCTGTCGAACCTGCCGGAGATTCTATCCGAAGTCCTTTGGACCATCCCAGGCCCGCCGGATCCCGCTACCTCACTGGCCGATATAGCCGGGACCGCCGAGGCGCTTCGCGAATCCACCGATAAAGCAATTGTCGCGCCCGCTCCGTTCGGCGGGCGACTTATGGAAATGGGCCAGTTCCTCTGCCGAAACGACAATTTCCTTATGATGCTCGCCGCCGAGCCGGAGGCGATCCATCGCCTGCTGGATCGCCTGGTGGAGATTTATCTTCCCCGGATGGAGCAGTTCCTCAAAGCGGTCGGGCCTTTTGTCGATATCGTTCGGTTTGGCGACGATCTGGGGATGCAGACAGGCCCGCAGATTTCGCCGGCGATGTATCGTGAGTTCTTCAAGCCGCGACACTCGCTGCTGTGGAACAGGGCAAAGGAGATGACCGGCTGCAAAGTAATGCTGCACTGTTGCGGCGGGATCAGGCCGATGCTGGACGACCTTATCGACGCGGGCCTGGATGCGATTAACCCCGTCCAGACCAGTTGCAACGGGATGGCCCCGGCGGGCCTGAAGGCGGACTTCGGCGACAGGTTGTGCTTTTGGGGCGGCGGATGCGATACGCAGTCCGTCCTGCCGCTCGCGACGCCCGAAGAGGTCAGGACGCACGTACTCGAGCGAATGGAAATTTTCGCGCCCGGCGGGGGGTTCGTCTTCCAGCAGGTGCACAACATCACCGCCGACGTCCCGCCGGAGAACATCGTCGCAATGTTCGACGCCGTTGCTGAATTTAACGGGTGCATGTAGATTTTGGTGGGCGATGTTGGTGGTACAGGCTTTTGTACGTGTTTAGCCCCGTCGGGGTGTTCGTTTTTGGCCCAGGCCCCAAGGGCCCCTTGCGGGGGCGCAGCCGACTCGCCACGCCGTAGCCTTAGCGAAGGCGGGAGGCAAGCCCCGGGTTGCAGTACTCCATGCGGGACGTACTGTTCGGAAGTTGATCTGGCTTATTTTGAGAGGAGAGCAACGTGTCGGGAACTTCTCGTCAGCGAATAATTCGCGCACTTGACCACGTCCAGCCGGATCGGGTGCCGATTGATTTCGGCTCGCACCGTTCCAGCGGGATCATGGCTATAGCCTATCGCAACCTTCGCCGGCATCTTGGTCTGCCCGACCGGCCGCTGCGACTTTACGATGTCATCCAGCAGTTGGCGGTTATAGACGAGGACGCACTGGAACGCTTCAGCGTGGACACGATCGAGTTGGGTCGAGGTTTTGGCAACGACGAAAGCGACTGGAAGCCATGGACGCTGCCCGACGGCAGCGACTGCCTGATTCCTGCCAAGGCGAATATCGTCAAAGAAGGCGACGAGTGGCGATTGCTTAGTCCCGGCGGTCGGTGCATCGGCGTTCAGAGGGCGGGCATGCTCTATTTCGATCAGGTATTCTGGCCCTTTGTGGACGGGTTGCCGGAGGACCTTTCGAACCTGCCGGACATTCTGCCTGATGTCATGTGGTCTGTCTGCCCACCGCCGGCTCCACCAACTGTTGAACCGGCCGACTTTGCCGAAGGCGCAAAGACGCTTCGCCAATCCACCGACCGTGCTGTCGTGTCGCTGTTCGGCGGAAACCTCCTGGAGACGAGCCAGTTCCTTTGCCGCAACGACAACTTTTTCATGATGCTGGCGTCCGAGCCGAAAGAGGCTCATCGCCTGCTGGATCGTCTGGTGGAGATGTATCTTCCCCGGATGGAGGAGTTTCTGGGGGCGGCAGGCCCATACGTTGACATAATTTTATTCGGCGATGATTTGGGTATGCAGACGGGCCCGCAGATTTCGCCGGCGATGTATCGTGAGTTCTTCAAGCCGCGACATTCGGTACTGTGGCACAGGGCCAAGGAGTTGGCCGACGTCAAAGTGATGCTGCACTGCTGCGGCGGCGTCAGGCCTCTTTTGGACGACCTGATCGACGCGGGCCTGGACGCAATCAATCCTGTCCAGACCAGTTGCGAGGGGATGGACCCCGCGGGCCTGAAGGCGGATTTCGGCGACAGGTTGTGCTTCTGGGGCGGCGGATGCGATACGCAGTCCGTTTTGCCCCATGTCTCGCCTGAAGAAATCCGCTCTCACGTGCTTGAGCGGCTGGAAATTTTTTCACCCGGCGGCGGATTCGTATTCCAGCAGGTGCATAACATTATGGCCGACATCCCGCCGGAGAACATCGTCGCCATGTTCGACGCCGTTGCTGAATTTAACGCATGACGCGCCGGACGCCGACGAAGTTGCTATAATACCCGCAGGTAACAATCGCACGGAAGGTGAGCAATAACACATGGCGCGGCGAAGGGCATGGAAGCAGAACGGTTATCGCTGGGAGGTCGCCCCTGCCTGGGACGGCGCATCCGAGAACGCCCGGCAGTTGAAAACCTCACCGCTGATCGCCCGAATCCTGCATAATCGCGGGCTTGACGAAATCGAAGCAATTCGCAGGTTCCTCAATCCCAAACTGACCGATCTCCATCCGCCGGAACTTATGGACGGAATCGACGTCGCTGTCGAGCGACTCGTCCGGGCCATACGCGACGAGGAGAAAATCTGCATCTACGGCGATTACGACGTGGACGGTATGACAGCCATTGCGATTCTCTATCGCCTCCTGGCGATGCAGGGCGCGGATGTCGATTACTACGTGCCGCACCGGCTTGAGGAGGGTTACGGCGTTAACGTCGAAGCCGTCGAAAAAATCGCCGCCGACGGGGTCAAGTTGCTGGTAACTGTCGATTGCGGCGTATCGGCCGTTGAGCAGTTGCGCCGCGCCGGCGAGTTGGGCATGGATGTGATCGTAACGGACCATCACGCCCCCGGACCGACGCTGCCGGACGTCCTGGCGGTGGTGCATCCGAACCTGCCCGGAAGCGATTATCCCAACGCCGACCTGGCCGGAGCGGGCGTGGCGTTCAAACTCGCCTGGCACCTGTCGTGCCGGATGTGCGGATCAAACCGCGTAGATGAACCGATGCGGAATTTCCTGCTGGAGGCTACGACGCTGGCTGCACTTGGCACCATTGCCGACGTTGTCCCGCTGCTGGATGAGAACCGCGTCCTGGCAGTCTATGGTCTGAAAGGTCTGGCGGCGACGGAGCATCCGGGCCTGCGTGCCCTGATAACGTCGGCGCGTCTCGATGGCGAGCGGCTTGATGCGTTTGACGTCGGTTTTCGTCTTGCTCCGCGTCTGAACGCCTGTGGGCGGATGGGTCATGCACGACTGGCTGTGGAATTGCTGACCCGCGCCGAGCCCGACCGATGCCGCGAAATCGCCGAATACCTCGAAAAGCAGAACGCCGCGCGTCAGAAGGTCGAGCGGCGGATTACCGAAGAGGCGATCGATATGGTCCGCTCGAACCGGGACGATAATAAAGCCATTGTGCTGGCTTCGCATGACTGGCACGCCGGAGTCGTTGGTATTGTGGCGTCGCGCATGGTGGACCGGTTCGGCAAACCTGCTGTTATAATCGCCCTGGACGGTGAGGAAGGTCGCGGTTCGGCAAGGAGTGTCGATGGTTTTCACATGCGGGACGCCCTGGCTTCGTGCGGCGAATACCTGTTGAGTTTCGGCGGGCACGCCATGGCCGGGGGGTTGAGGCTGCCGGCGGACGCCGTCGGGAAATTCACCGCCGATTTTAATCGTTACGCAGCCGGGAACATCGCCGAAGAAATAACCCTTCCGGTACTGCAAATTGACGCCGAGATTGCCCTGTCCGAATTGTCTTATCCGGTCGTCGAGCAGATGGAGCGTCTTGGTCCTTTCGGCAGGGGAAATCCCCGCTCCCTTGTGGCGGTGCGCTCTGTCCGTATTATGACGCCCCCGCAGCGGATGGGACGAAACGGAGGGACGGTAAGTTTCATCGTCTCTCAGGATCAGCCCCAGCCGGGACGAATGCGATGCGTCGGTTTCGGAATGGGCGAACTGGTCGACAAACTCGTCGGCGTCAATACGGTCGATATTGTCGGTGAACCGGTGCTGAATCACTTCAACGGACGATCCAGCGTGGAGATACACCTGCGCGACGTAACAATTGCCGATTGACAATCACTACTGTCCGGTTAAAGTTAGGCGAATTTAATATAACCAATAAAATAGCATAATGTTATGTAAATTTACAACCTGTATCGATTTCAATTTGACGCTAGCATCGGGCTGCACTTCAGTACAAGGAGCAGCCTATGC
>DAOVLS010000146.1 GCA_030631125.1 Planctomycetales bacterium | reverse complement strand
GGATGCTCTCGATTATGGACCCTGCCTTCCGCTACGCCGAGCACAAGCCGCTCAAGGCCTTCTACGAAGCGGACGTCTTCTACTACCAGGCAACGGATTTCATCGAGCAGGTCGAATTTCTTCTGGAAGATGAACTTCGTAAATTCCTTGGCTGCGCCGAAGTCGAGACCCGCGCCGTCAGCGGGCAGATGGCAAACGCCGTCGTATTCAGCGCGATGGTCGATTACATCAACCGCGCCGACAGGAAGGTCCAGCCAAGGCGCCTCGGCTGTGTGATGACCAATCACATCATCAAGGGCGGGCACCTCAGTTCCCAGCCGATGGGCGCGATGCGTGATTTCGTCGCACATGACCCGAGAACGGAAAAACCCGCGGTGGTCAATTTCCCCGTCCTGCCGGAAAATCCGTACAAAATCGACGTACCCGCCTGCCGGGAATTGCTGGAACGATACAGGCCGGAACTGATTATCTTCGGCAAGAGCGTGGTGCTGCACCCCGAACCGGTCTCCGAAATCCGCGCGTTCGTCGATGAGATGGGCGTCGATACGGTCATAATGTACGACATGGCCCACGTGCTGGGACTTATCGGCCCGCACTTCCAGGAACCTTTCGCCGACGGAGCCGACATCGTTACCGGATCGACGCACAAAACATTCTTCGGTACGCAGCGCGGAATCGTCGCGTCGAACTACGCCGAGCAGTCCGAGCGCTGGCACCTCTGGGAGGCGGTCCGTCGCCGGACGTTCCCCGGCTCGGTCAGCAATCATCACCTCGGCACGCTTGTCGGCCTGCTGATGGCAGCGTATGAAATGAACCATTTCAAGGATGAGTACCAGCAGAAGGTCATCGCCAACGCCAAGGCCTTCGCCGCTGCGCTGGAACGCTGCGGGATGGACGTAGCCGGAGATGCGGACGTCAGCTATACACAGACACACCAGGTAATTGTCAATGTCGGTTACGGCCGGGGGCCGGAGATAGCGAGAAAACTTGAGGACAACAATATAATCGTCAATTACCAGGCCGCTCCGAATGAGGAAGGTTTCACCGCCGCAGGAGCGCTCCGTCTGGGAGTGTCCGAGATGACCAGGTTCGGTATGGCCGAGGGCGATTTCCAGACAGTTGCACAACTCATCGCCGATGTGGTAAATAATGACCGCTCGGTAAAGGCCGAGGTAAAGTCGTTCAGGGACGGATTCACCGACCTGAAGTTCTGCTTTACTGGCGAAGAGTTCGACGGGGTTATGCAAAAACTGCACGCGCTTATATAGGAGAAATTTGATGGTTCCTGCTGAATTGCGATATACGAAGAGTCACGAATGGGTGAAAATGGATGACGGGACGGCAACGGTTGGGATAACCGCCTTCGCCGCCGAGCAACTCGGCGACGTTGTGTTTCTTGAGTTGCCTGCGGTCGGTGAGAGCGTCAAGGCTGAAACGCCCTTCGGCGTGGTCGAATCGGTCAAGGCCGCCGTCGATCTGAACTGCCCCGTCAGCGGCGAGATAATCGAATCCAACGACGACCTGACCGAAAACCTGGAACTACTGGGCAAAGACCCCTACGGGTCAGCCTGGATGATAAAGATAAAAACCGCCGGCGACGCCAATTTGAAAAACCTCATGCCCGCCGAAGAATACGAGAAATTCCTCGAAGAAGAAAAGCATTAAGAAATGGTAGGGTGTGCAGGTTCTGTTTCCTGCACATGCGATTGGCTATCAATTCATACTGAGTTTTAAAGTTCCACCGTAATCTCTTGCGAACAGAATCGAACTCTGTTGCAGTCTATTCATGGATCAGGTAATCTGACGAGAAACCATGTTGTTCAATACTACGTTGGCCACACGCAAGATCAGCACATGAAAGGAAGGTGACGAGCATGCAGGACTCAGACATTCCACAATATCTTGCAAACGTTCTATATGTTGCTAGAGCTGACGGCACGCTTCATCCCAACGAAGAGAACACAGCCGAGGAAATTAGGGCGGAGTTGAAGGCAAAGAAAAGGGATTTCAACCAAGCTCAAAAGATGGTCTCAGATCCCAATTTCAGCCTCAAAGCGGTTGGTCGGTATTCCGAGAAAATACGAAATATAGAAGACATGGTTTTTCTTGCTTTCGCGGATGGGGAGCTCGCCGAATCAGAAAAAGGGCTGATCGTTCAGTTCGCCAGAGAGATCGGCATAACCCAAAAACAGATTAACGAAGTTCTCCTTGAGGCAAAGAGCCGAGCGAAAGGAACCGAGACTGTTGTTCCATGCCCTTCTTGCCAGAAGCAAATACCCGCGTCGTCAAGATACTGCCCAGAATGTGGTGCTCAGATTGAGACACTTGGGCAGCCGACAGGGACCAAATTGGAGTTCGATTATCCATCAAAGGGCATTGCCATAGAATTCCCAGAGTCTTCATCCGCTAACTTTCACGCTGCGATTGCTGCCGCACAGCGGGCGCCAGATTTTCAGAAATGTGAACGTGGCCGGAAGAAATGGTTCTTGGCAGCTTGGCCAAATGGAAAGATCACTGACACGATGGATCTCATCGAAGGCCTCAAAGGTCTTCGCAACCGAAAGGTGTACGTAGACGGTGAGCCAAAAACGTGGGATGAAGTGTTTGGGTTCCTGTGGTGTTTTCGTCAGAGGCAAGAAGCCTATCGCCCTACCGAGTACTGCTTTGGGATGGATGATAACCAGTTAAACGTCTGGGGCTGCAAGCAAGCCCGTATGGACTGGACCAACTGGGCTTCTTGGTTTTCCTATGGTCAGTTCCGCAAGAAAGACATCTTTGCCTTCGATAAAGAACGAATCCGACACGAACTGGAATCGAACTTATATAAAGTTCGTTTCTGCCCATGCCTCAGAACTCAACTGGTCACTGAAGTCTTGCGATCACTACCTGACGAAGTTCGTGTCGGTGATCGCACAGGTTGGAAATACAACGAGAATTATGAGGAAGGGCCTAACTCAATCAAGGTCGTACAGAAAACACGTGAAGACGGTTACACCTACACCAATGAGTTTTTCTCTGATGGCGTTCGGCCCACGGGACCAGCGGTGGCGCTCGACATTCTGAAGAAAGCCTTCAAGGTGTGTGCGATAGATGATGTGAATGTCAAACAGCTTAAAGGGTAGTAAGTGGGGCGGGCAAACCTGCCCGCCGGCAGGGTAAGTCGCGGGTCGTAAAATTATCCTGATTATTTTACGATTCTGTCGATAATAGTCCTGTTGTGAAACCGCGAAAAAGACTCTACGACACGCTCCTGGGCGAGCATCTTGCCACCCAACGACAGATGGTGTTTGTCAGCGGTCCCCGGCAGTGGTAGTGGGTAAGTTCAGGATTTCTCCTATCGTCTAGAACGTCCTTGACAAGCTGCCACCCGCGTGAAATATTGTCGGTGGCTTTTAGGAAAGGAGCGTGACGATGACCTATCCATTTGTTGAGGCCAACGAGGCCTTAAAGTTAGCGGTATGGGCGAAAGGTGAGCCGATTCCAGACTACGATGCGGCCATGTGGCGCCGGGATGTATATGGGTCAGCGATGGAGTACTCCGAGCATGGAAACACCAATTCTGAGTACGGTTGGGAGATTGACCACATCATCCCGGTGGCTAAAGGTGGGTCCGACGACCTAGACAACTTACAGCCGCTAAAGTGGCGAAATAATAGGACGAAGGGGGATTCCTAGTCGGGTTCCCAATGTTTAACTTTCCACGAACTGCTTGAACTTGGCCAGGCCTTCTTCGATTTGGTCGGTGTCGATTCCTGAGTAGGCCAGGCGGATGTAGAGTTCGGTTTCGCCGGGCAGGGGTCTGCCGAAGTGGCGGCGGGTGCAGAATGACACGCCCGTTTCGGCCAGAGCGGTTTTCCTGAACTGCTCGTAATCGGTTATGCCCTTATTTTTCATCGCCCCTGTCGCGTTCGGAAACAGGTAAAAGGTCGCGTTCGGTTTGAAGCAGCGGACACCCTCGATGGTGTTGAGGATTTCAACGGCCTTGTCGCGGCGCTCCTTGAGGGTTCGCAGTATTTTTTCAGGCTCGGACTTATCGCCGGTGAGGCCTTCGATCGCGCCGTATTGGATGAAGTGGTTCGAGCACGATTCGTCGTTGACGTTCAGTTTGGCGATGGTGTCGATGAGGTCTTCAGGCCCGACGGCAGCCCCAAGCCGCCAGCCCGTCATTGCGAACCGCTTGGAGAAGGTATAAAGGATTAAGCACCTCTCGGCCATGCCCGGCAGGGACGCCAGCGACTTTGACTGCCCCTCGTAGCGGATGTCGAAATACGCCTCGTCGCACAGGACGAACAGGTCGTGCTTAATGGCCAGGTCGGCCACTTTCTGCAACTCCTCGTCCGAACATTCAGCCCCCGTGGGGTTCTGCAAATCGTTGAGCACCAGCAGGCGCGTCTTCGGCGTGATGGACTGCTCAATCTCGTCCAGGTTGAGTATGAAATTTCTTTCCCCTTCGACGTACTTGTAAGGTTTTGCCACGCCGTCGTGGAACTCTATCTGCGATTCGTAGATCGGATAGCCCGGGCTGGGATAGAGCACCTCGTCGCCGGGGTTCATCATCGCCAGGAAGAACTTGT
This sequence comes from Planctomycetales bacterium, assembly GCA_030631125.1. The sequence goes on along the minus strand of DAOVLS010000146.1, from coordinate 1,716 downwards.
TGATGACGGGTTTTCCGCCCGGCTGGATCGCGACGTTCTTCATTGAATAGTCGGAGCCGTGCGAGCGGTTGATGTCTTCAGCGAGCAGTTCCCGCAGTTGCGGTATCCCGTAGTTGGGGCAGTATCCGGTCTTTCCCGCTTTCATCGCGCGGATGGTGGCTTCGACGATGTTGGCCGGCGTCGGGATGTTCATATCGCCGAGGTGGAAGGGGTAAATCCTGTTCCCCTTGGCCGCATGCGCCGCAGCCTCGGCCGAGACCGCAAAAGCCGTTTCCGTCCCCAATCGCGATAACCGTTGTGCAAGTTTCGTTGTCATAGTTCCGCATACTTTACTTATGTTCAATATCTTGTCCAGTCTTTTTCGTGGTTTTTGCGAAGGTAATGTGGTTCTTGATTTGTCCGTGGAATCCTGATATATAACGCCGCTTCGATGCTGCAATAGTCCGTAGGCCGGGACGAAGCGAAGCGTAGTCCCGGCGATTCAAGAAAGGTGGGACTGCGCTTCGCTCCGTCCCAGCCTACGGGTATGAGTATCATATAGGGAACCGCACGAAAATGCCTTTTATCGCAAACACCGATAAGCAGCGTGAGGCGATGCTCAACGAGTTGGGCATGAGCGCCGAGGACCTTTTCGCCGACATTCCCGCCGATCTGCGCTGCAAGCCGCTGCAAATCGGTCGCGGTTTGAGCGAGCAGGAAGTCCGCCGGCACATGGCGGAATTGTCAGGCAGGAACCGTTCCGAACTCATCAGTTTCCTCGGCGGCGGGTTTTACGACCACTTCGTCCCTGCCGCCGTCGAAGCACTGGCCTCGCGGAGCGAGTTCTACACCGCCTACACGCCCTATCAGCCGGAAGTCTCGCAGGGAACGCTCCAGGCGATTTACGAATACCAGTCGGCGATATGCCGGCTGACGGAGATGGAAGTCGCCAACGCCTCGCTCTACGACGGCGGAACGGCGGTATATGAAGCGGTGATGATGGCGATGCGGGTTACGGGTCGCAACCGCGTTATCGTAGATGAGGCAGTCAACCCCGTCTATCGTAAGATGCTGCGGTCGTACACTTCCAACCTCGGCATCGAGTTCGTCCAGACCTCCTGGCGCGACGGCCTGGCCGACCGCGAGAAAATCGCCGCCGAACTGAACGACAAGACAGCGGCCGTCGTCCTCCAGAACCCGAATTTCTTCGGATGCCTGGACGATCTGGCCGACCTTTCCGAGGCCGCTCACAAGCACGGGGCTTTATTAATCGTTTCGGTCTATCCGATCTCGCTGGGCATCGTAAAGACGCCGGGACGGATGGGCGCTGACATTGTCGTCGGCGAGGGTCAGAGCCTCGGTCTGCCTCTGGCCTTCGGCGGGCCTTACCTGGGCTTCATGTCCACGCGGCAAAAATTCGTCCGCAAAATGCCGGGCAGGGTTGTCGGAAGGACCACCGACGCCGACGGGCTGGACGGGTTCGTCCTGACGCTCCAGACGCGCGAGCAGCACATCCGCCGCGAAAAGGCCACCTCCAACATCTGCACCAACGAAGGCCTGTGCGCCCTGACGGCGACGATTTATATGAGTCTGCTCGGCACCGAGGGCCTGGCCGAACTGGCGCAGACCTGCGCAGACAAGGCCAACTACGCGCAGGAGCAGCTGCTGAAAATACCCGGCGTAACGACGCATTTCCCCAACCGCTGGTACTTCAACGAGTTTGTCCTGCGTCTGCCG
>DAOVLS010000207.1 GCA_030631125.1 Planctomycetales bacterium | reverse complement strand
GCACGACGCTGGACGATGCCGTCCGATGGACGCTCCGCTGCGCGAGGAAATATCGCCTGGCCGAACCCGTCCGCCAGGCCCACATGCTGGTAACATCCCTCGCGCGGAAAGATCGGTAGCGCTGAAAAACAATAGCAGGGATGCAGGGGATAAGAGAATATTGAATATTGAACAAAGAATTTTGAATTTCGAATTGAAAAAAAACATCCTTCAAAGGCTTTTTGTTTCTTTTACTTCGAAATTCGACATTCCCTGTTCATTATTCAATATTCATTTCCCCTTTTTTTATCCCCTGCATCCCTGCTAATCTTTCTGTTTCAGCACCGCCGCCGGGACCATGCGAACCCTGCCGATAGAGCCTTTATCTTTGATAAGTTGGCGAATTTTCCTGCCTTTTTGGTCGAATAGGATGACACCCCGGTCTCTGACCCTGATGGCGGTTGTGCCGTCCGGCAGGCGACAGGCACTCATTGCATTCGATGCACATTTACACTGCCAGACGATTTCTCCGGCTACGTTCACCTCGATTGCCCGTTTGGCGCTGGTTTCGGCTATCAGCACATTCCCGTTGGGAAGTTTGGATGCGTCGTACGGGCCTCGTAAACCGGTCTTGCTCCAGACGGTTTTTCCCTGGCGGTCAACCTCGCTGACACAGCCCCGATGGAGTTCGGAGATGAGCGTGTTCCCATTGTCCAATCGTTGGGCGGCGACGGGCATTCTCAGGCCCTTCTTTTGCCATACGACCTTGCCTGCCGGGGTGATTTCCGAAACGTACCCTTCGTGAGTATAGGCTATCACTGTGTTTCCGTTGGCCAGACGCTGAACGTCGTAGGTCGCCTTTTTGCCCAGTCCGGCCTTTTCGTTATTCCAGATTTCCTTGCCCGCACGGTCGTATTCCACGACATTTTTTGGGCCGTGGTCGAACCCGACGAGATAGTTCCCGTTGGGCAATCCTGTGGCACAATGGAAAAAACGCCCTAATTTCCGTGACCAGAATACGTTCCCGTCGGTGGAAACGGCGGTCAGTTTTCGGCCGTCGCATATCAATATACCGAACGAGTCTGACTTTTTGCTGAAGGTAAAACTCGCCTGGTTCTTCTGCCACCACTGCCGCCACCTTTCGGCGGCTTTCGCCCGTTTTGTCAGCTCGTCATTGGAGTTATAACCGAAGTTCTTTCCCGTAAGGCGCCGCAGGGCGTACTCGGCTGTGTAACAAACTCGCGGGTTTGCGTGGTTCAGCAATTTAATCAGAGTCGGAATAAGTTTCTTATCCTGTGCGGCGGCGAGTGTGTCTATGGCGGGGTGCAGTTCGTTGCTGATATTGTCGGCCTTGACCTGGAGGTCTGTAAGAACAAACTTTGCACGCGTAGCGACCTCCGGGTCCTCGCTTTTAGTGGCCGGGATAACCAGCAGTATGATCTCAGGCCCCATTCCCGACAATTCATCATTGGCCTTGGCTCGGACTCCCCATTTCCCGTCGCCGAGGTCGCCGATGAGTTTCTCGACGCGAGCCTTCTTTTCCGCGGACAGATACATCAGCCGCTGGAACACCGTCCATGCGTCGGACAACTGTTTTTCGCCGGGTTGGGTCTGCGCGGATGGTTTCTCCGCATCCGAAGCCGCCAGGCAAAGACCTACCAGAATCAAGATAACCAAAACCGATATTTTTCTCATTTTCATTCCGTTCACCCGTTCTTTGGGGAAGGCTGCTATTTCTTTGGTTTGACCGAAGGCTGACTGCTGGTCTGCCTGCCGGTAGGCAAGGTCGCTGATTGCTTTGTTCCCATTATCGCCGCCGGGGCCAGGCGAACCTTGCCGAGCAGGTCTCTATCTTTGACCAGCCAACGAATTGTCTTTCCGTTCCGGTCCATCAGGACAACGCCCTTGCTCCAGAGCCTGACGGCCATTGTCCCGTCCGGCAACAGACAAACGCTCGAAGTCCGAGTGGAGCATTTTTGTTGCCAGACGACTTTACCGGCGATGTTCACTTCGACAATCCGCATGAGTCCGCTTTCGGCTATCAGGACGTTTCCGCTCGGTAGTTTCAGTGCATCGTATGGCTGTCTTAGACCTGTCTTCTTCCAGGCAATTTTCCCGTTGCGGCTGTATTCCGACACCACGTTCTTGGAGGGTCCAGCCACTAATATATTCCCGTTAGGCAGCAGGCGGGCGCTGTAAGGAAAACCGAAGCCCGCCTTCTCCCATACAATCTTACCGTCGCGGTTAACTTCCATCATCCGGTTTTTAGGATAGAGCGTTATCAGTATATTGCCGTTGGCCAGCGGTAAAATATCCGCGACGTGGTCGGTTATCTTATCGAATTTCCATACTTCCTTGAAATTCGTGTCGTACTCGACAACAGGCCCTTTATAGTAGGCGACCAGCACATTTCCGTTCGGTAGCCCTGCGGCACAAGTGGCCAGGTTCGGGAGTTTTCGGGACCAGGCAACCTTCCCGTCGGGTGTAACGGCTGTAAGTTTCTCTCCTTTGCTGTCGCAGATTAACAGACAGAAAGGTTTGTGTTCAACCTTTACTGCGAAATCAAAATCATCCCTGCTCTTTTCCCACCACTGTAGCCATTTTTCAATGGCCTGTGCTCGCTTTAGCGGGGCACTATAACAGTTATAGCCGAAGTTCTTTCCCGTAAGGCGACGCAGGGCATACTCGGCTACGTAACAAACTTTCGTGTTTGCGTGGTTCAGCAATTCGATCAGAGTCGGAACAAGTTTCTTATCTTGTGCGGCGGCGAGTATGTCGATTACAGGGTTCAGTTTGTTGCTGATATTGTCGGCTTTTGTCTGAATGGCTTTGAGAGCCAGTTTTGCGCGCGAGGCGACTTCCGGGTCTTCGCTTTTGGCGGCCTGGCTGATTATAGGCAAAGCCCGAATGTCCATGCGGGAGAGTTTTTCGGTGGCCGATTGCCTGACCTTCCAGCGGTTGCTTGCGAGGTCGGTGATGAGTTTTTCTATGTTTTGTTTTTCTTCCGGCGTAAGCGGGTCCAGACATTGCCGCATGACCGCCCATGCCTCTGCCAACTGCTTTTCGCCTGGTTGGGTCGCGGCGGGGGGCTTGTCTTCAGCCGGGACCGCCGGGCTGACAGCCATCAACAGCAGGAAGGTCAACACGCAAACACAAAACGCCAAAAGTAATCTGTCGGGAATCATACAGCCATGATATGGTCCCGCCCCGGCAGCGTCAACGAAATCGGCCCGCCGGTTGTTCCCGCAATCCATGGGGCAATAATTGCATGAAAGAACCTTTGGTAAATGGGGCCGGTCGAGAGCATAATAACGGTGGTTGAAGTTTCGGGCCTGGACTAATTGGAGATGTGATCGATGCGAATCGTGGATATTACCGGATGGATACATAACGGGATGTGGCAGTACTGCGATAGTTACCCCGGCGCGCGGATAACCGAGTGCGAGAAGCCGCCGTTCATTCCGGCCGACAAGGAGTGCTATTGTCAGAATTTCGAGATAGGCGGACAGTCGGGCACGTACATCGAGACCGCCGCCCACGTCGATGCGACCGCCACGCCGGTAGTCGATATTCCGCTCGATGAACTGTTCATGGACGTGGCGATCATAAAGGTGCCGCCGAAGGGGCCTCTTGAGAAAGTAACCCTGTCGGACCTGGAGGCAGCCGAGCCTGACATCCGAAAAGGCGACGGCGTAATTATCGCTACCGGATGGGACAGGAAATGGCGGGATGAGGATTTCGTCGAGGCCAGTCCCTACATGTCGCGCCAGGCCGCCGATTGGCTGTTCGACAAAGAGATAAAACTCCTCGGCTCCGATTTACCGCGATTCGACAACATCAATGCCAAGGAGTTTCCGTGGGAGAGGTTGTGGCGTGATGCGAAGTTCCTGCTGGCTCCGGTGGCGAATCTGGATAGTGTCCGCCGGAAGCGGGCGAAGTTGTGCGCCTTTCCGATTAAGGTCGAAGGCGCTATGGGTACGCCCTGCCGGGCGGCAATATTCGAGGATTATGATGACCAGGATTGAGAGATTACGCGAGAGGATGGAAAGCGGGGTCCACAAGGCCCATCGGGTCGGGATGTCGCTGAGCGTCCTGGACGACGCCGAAATCGCCGCGGCGCCGCACATTATCAGAAAGGCAAGGGCGCTGGAGAAACTGCTGGCGGAGATGCCGGTCTATATTCAGGACGACGAACTTATCGTCGGTTTCAGGACTCTCTTCGGCCTGCCGGACTACATAACCGCCGAGGAGATAGAACACCGGAACCCGCATATCGAGACCGCCGGGCGCCTGCACATGTTCGATTACGTCTATAACCTCTGCCAGGACGGCCGGGGCTACGGCACGGACAACGGCGTCGTCCCGGGACACTACAATGTACTGGCCAAAGGCTTCAACGGCATAAAGGCCGACGCTCGCAGAAAGATGGAGGAATTACTGGCCGAAGGCGCCGACCAAAGCGAGCAGGTGCAGTTTCTCAAAGCGGTCGAGATTGTCTGTGATGCGATAGTCGTGTTCGCCGCCCGCTATGCCGACGAGGCCGAGAGGCTTGCGGCGGACGAGAAAGACTCGCAGCGCAGGGGCGAACTGGAAGCGATAGCGAAGGCCTGCCGGCACGTTCCCGGAAACGTCCCGCGATCGTTCCACGAAGCGCTCCAGGCCATGTTCTTCACGCACCTGGTAACGTGGGCGGAGGGCGGATACCTCGTCCCGCTCGGAAGGTTCGACCAGTACGTCTATCCTTTCTACAAAAAAGACATCGACAGCGGCGCGCTCACCCGGGACGAGGCCCAGGAACTGCTGAACTGTCTCTTCGTGAAATTCAACGCCGACCAGGACAAGACGCACGGCAAACCCAGTTACTACGCCGATACAGGCTGCACGATGGTACTCGGCGGACAGACGCCCGACGGCGACGACGCGACAAACGACGTAACCTACATGGTCCTGGCCGGCGTCGGGACGGTCAGGATGGCCGATCCGAAGTTGCGGGCGAGATTTCACACCGGCAGCCCGGACGAGTACGTTCGCGCCGCCTGTGAACTTATCAAGCAGGGAATGGGCACGCCGTCGATCGAGAACGACGAGACAATAATCCCCGCGTTGCAGAAACTCGGTTATCGGACCGAGGACGCGCGGGACTACGCCATCGCGGGTTGCTGGGAGATACTCACTCCGGGCCGGAGCAGCGAAAAGCAGGGCGGGGCGGTGAACATGCCCTATTGCCTGGAATG
>DAOVLS010000338.1 GCA_030631125.1 Planctomycetales bacterium | reverse complement strand
CATAGTCATTGTGCGCGGCGGGCGAATGGTGGCTGAATGGGAACAGGGCACAGCGACCGACGAGAAGCGCAACATGGCCTCGGCGACCAAGAGCCTGTTTTCCTCCATTCTGGGCGTCGCCGTCGGCGAGGGAAAGATCGGTTCGCCCGACGATCCGGCGGTGAACTACTACCCGGAAATGATGGACGTGCCCGAAGGCAAAGGCCCCAAAGAAGGCCGATTCGCAAAGCCCGAAGACCGCGGCATCACACTTCGCCAACTGATAAGCAACACATCCGGCTATATGAAGCCGGGCGAAACGCCGGGATCCACCTTTCACTACCAGACTTTCGGAATGAACATTCTCTGCCACGCGGTCGAGATGGCCTATGGGCTTTACGACAGCAGTGATCCGGACCGTCTGGGCGGCGTCGGTGAGTTAATCGAGGAAAAAATCCGCAACCCCATCGGCGGCGTGTGGGCGTACCGTTACACCGACTTTCAGCACCCGCCGGGCGCAGTTAAGAACATCTTCGGGCACAGCCCTCGCTGCGACGCCAGCGCCCGCGACCTGGCCAGGATGGGGCTGCTCTGGCTGCACTTCGGGCGATGGGGAGACCGTCAGGTCATCCCGGAAGACTGGATGCGCCAAGCCACCAAAACTTCACCCGACATCCTCGCCAATAACCCGAAGGACAAGTGGAAATACGGGCACGGGTTCTGGGTTAATGACCACGGCGTCCTCTGGCCGGCGCTGCCGAAGGATTCGTTCGCCGCCGCAGGGGCAGCGGGGAATCATATCTGGGTCTGCCCAAGCCTCGGCCTAGTCGTAGCACAAAGCCCGACCAGAAGCCCGAAAGAAGATGCCAACGATGTCGCCGGCACGCTGCTGGAGCGCATCGTGGCTGCATGCGAATAAGGCTTCGGCGTAAGGTGCGAATCAACTCCCGGTCAGGGCCTTCGTCTTATTGAAGAACCACAAATGTTCCGGTTCCCACACGCCCCATTTCGGCGGCCACATTGCCTGCGCATTATTCGAGTGCAGACCGAATGACGCGCCCCGCCCGACCACAGCGTCAAAGGCTTGCTCACCGTCGGATTCGTTGAAGATGATGGGTTTGGGCGAATCGGTGAACCACGGCTGTGAATTGAAGTATTCGATTTTCTCGACCACGACGCTGCTGTCGCCGACCCGTCCGGTTTCGATGTTGTCCCCGCCGTGCAGGAGGATGAAGTCCGCTGCCTGGAACACACGATCCACCTCTTCGGTGGTCCATTGATTGTCTTTCATAAACGACTCGGAAGTTTTCATCATCGCTGCCTCGGAGGTGCTGACGAAGAGTTTTCTGTCATGTTTCTCCAAACCTCTCTTTCGAGCACGGGAAATCAGTTCTGCCGTCCGCCCCGGCTTGAGGATTGGATGGTGATAGTGGCCTTCCATGGTCTCGTTGGCGATTTCAATCAGAACATTCCGATAGCCTCGCTCGCAGATGAAATCAACGCCGTTATCGATGGCTGCGAGTATGCCCTGTTCGTCCTCGAAAACCGTATCTTGGCCAAAGTAGAACATCTGCAAAATGACCACCATGCCAAGTCTGTCGCAGGCCTCGATGACGTCGCCGATGCGTTTGGCGTAGTTCGGGTCGATTGCGCCGTCGGCACCGAAGCCGCTGTTGTGATAGAAATCCCGATGACCGTTGGGGCGTGCGCCTGCGCTGCCGTGGCCTTCCGGGATGTCCTGCCTGTTCCAAATTGCGTGTCCACCCTGGAAGTTCAGATTGACAGCCAATATCCCGTGGGACTTGTATTGGTCCAGTGCGGCGATGAATCGCTCCGTATTGGCGAATGCCGATTCGGGCGAGACCCACCTTCCGTAATTGGCAAAGTCGTTCTCCGGATGCGAACCGTCGTCGTCCCACCAGCCCACCTTGCCCAGCGTGTCGTCGAAGGTGGCGTTGATGGTGCGGACGTTGAACAGCCGGCCTTCGGCGCGGGCGGAGCCGGGATAGGTCGGCGCGCCGTTGATGTGAATTTCTCCGCCATTTACGGATACGTTGGTTTTCGGTTTGAACATTTTTACTGTTCCTTTCATAAAGCAGGGGTTGAAGTATAGTTGGATCGGCTCCTTTATGAAAAGGCAAACTCCGAAAATTTCGTTATAATGACGGCATGTCCGAAGACGAGAAATTCATGGCCCGTGCGATGGAGTTGGCCCGACGGGGCAAGGGAGCGGTAGAGCCGAACCCGATGGTCGGGGCGGTAATCGTCCGTGACGGGAAGGTCGTCGGCGAGGGTTGGCATAAGCGTTTCGGCGGGCCTCATGCGGAGGTCGAAGCGATTTCCTCTGCGCGTGCGTGCGGGACGGATTTGGCCGGCGCGACGATGTACGTTACACTCGAACCCTGCTGCCACCAGGGTAAAACCCCGCCATGCACGCAGGCCATTATCGAAGCCGGTATCGCGCGCGTCGTTGTTGCGACCGAAGACCCCGACGCAAACGTCGCCGGCGGTGGGTTCGCAGCCCTGCGAGAAGCGGGTATCGAGGTCATAACCGGCGTAATGGCTGACGATGCCCGGCGACTCCTGGCGGCATATACGAAACTGCGAACCAAAGGGCAGCCCTGGGTCATTTGCAAGTGGGCACAAAGTCTCGACGGGAAGATCGCCACGCACACCGGTAGCAGCAAGTGGATTTCCGGCGAATCGTCCCGACGACGGGTCCATGAAATCCGAAGCCTCTGCGACGGCGTCTGCGTCGGCATCGGAACGGTCCGCGCCGACGACCCATTGCTGACAAATCGAGGCGACACAGGCGGGCAACCAATAAGGCTGATTTTGGACGGGAATCTGGAGATTTCGCCCGGCTGCAGGCTGATGCGGAGCATCGACGTTGGCCCGGTGATTATAGCGACACGACAGGATGCACCGGCGGACGCATTAGGAAAACTCACCCGTGCCGGAGCGGAAGTGTTGACACTACCGGGGCGGCAGGGCGGCGTGGACTTGTCGGCGCTGCTGGATGAACTAGGCCGACGGGAATGGACATACCTGCTGGTTGAGGGCGGGCGAGGCGTTCACAGTGCGTTTCTCGCCCAGGGCCTGGTCGATGAACTGCTGGTATTTATCGCCCCGAAGATTGTAGGCGGCCCCGGCAGCATCGGACCGGTCGATTGGCCTGATATTGATACTATCGACGAAACGTTCGCCTTGCCGAAGCCGCAGGTCGAACAGATTGGCGACGACATCCTCCTGCGATATGTGCTGTCATAAGGTGGGAAATCCCAAATCCCTAGTCCCTCTCTTTTACGGTATTGGTCAGTTCGCCGATACCGTCGATTTCGCAGGTAATCGTATCGCCGGGGCGGAGATAGACCTGCGGCGAGCGGGCCTCGCCTACGCCGCTGGGCGTTCCGGTCAGTATGATCGTCCCTGCCGGCAGCGTCAGGTCGGCTGATATGAATTCGACCAACTGCGGCACGGAGTGGATCATGTCGGCGGTGGACGCATCCTGCATGACCTGCCCGTTGAGCGTGGTTTTCAGGTGCAGGTCTGACGGATCGACATCGGTTGCGATGCAAGGCCCGAGCGGGCAGAAGGTGTCGAAACTCTTGGCGCGAACCCATTGGCCGAGGCGTTTCTGCCAGTCGCGGGCGGAGACGTCGTTGGCGACGGTGTAGCCGAGGATAACCTCGCCGGCCGATTCGGCCCGGACGTCCCGGCACGTTTTACCTATGACGACGGCGAGTTCCACCTCGTAGTCAACGTGGTCAGGCCCCGCCGCCGGAAGGTGAAT
>DAOVLS010000394.1 GCA_030631125.1 Planctomycetales bacterium | reverse complement strand
GCTGATGCTGCACCTGGCAAATCACAGCCGACTCGACGCCGAGGATATCAAACGGATCAGGAAACTAATCGAAAAACACGAATCGTGATTGATAAGGGGACATGACGATGGAACACGCCCTGACCGAAATCGCCGAATACCTTTTGCATCAAAGTTGGCAGATTGCCGCGGTCTTCGTACTTGCGGCGGCTGCATGTTGGGCACTGCGTAAGGCCAGTGCCCACTGGCGCTATCTGCTCTGGTTGGTCGTGCTGGCCAAGTGCCTGACTCCGCCCCTGGTAACTCTGCCGGTACCCGTCCTGCCCCAAGCCCAGCCCCAGAATATCGAACTGGCCCAAGTGCCACCGGCCGATCCTGTGCTTCCGGCAGCGGATACATTGGCCTTGCATGAGGAACTAGGCGAAGCACCTGTTTCCGGAACTATCGAGGCGCCCTCGTACGCGACTCCTGAACCGGCCGACGCGTATCCACCTCCAGCCGCCCCAGCCGCAGTTGAACCAGTCGCCGCAGTTGCCGCAGTCGAACCAGCCGCGCCGGTTGAAGCGCAGCCGAGGCTGACGGCCACACAGTGGGGCGCCTTTGGATGGATCGCCGCCGCAGGCGTCTTCGGCATCTTTGCCTTGTTTAAGGCGTACCGGATACAGCGCCGCCTCAAACGAACGCGCCGCCCCATAACGGGCGAGTTGCGGGACGAAGTAGCGGAACTGGCCCGCCAACTCGGTCTGCGCGGCGTCCCAAAGGTGTGGCTGATAGACGGGATCGGTCAGCCGTTTGTATGGGGGCTGCTGCGCGGGAGCATTTACCTGCCGGGCGATTTCGCCGAGGCCACATCGGCCGAGCATCGGCGGGGAATCCTGATGCACGAACTGGCCCACATATCCCGGTGGGATGCCGCCGTCAACGCCATTCAGATACTGGCCCAGGGGGTCTTCTTCTTCCATCCGCTTGTCTGGTGGGCCAACAGGAGAATCCGGGCCGAGCGGGAGAAGTGCTGCGACGAAATGGCCATCGCCGCCCTTGCCGCCCAGCCCAAGCAGTACAGCGCCGCTATCGTTGACGTCCTTGTTCACGAATATGAATCTGCCAGACCCATCTCGTCCCTTGCCGTCGCCGGGCCGACCAAAAATATCGAAGAAAGGATAAAGACCATCATGAAGCCCGACAAAAGGTTCTACAAGCGCCCCACGTGGCTGGCCGTCGTTACTGTCCTGCTGCTGGCCGCCCTGGCCGTCCCGACAGCACTGACACTCACAGCACGAGCCGAAAATAAAACCGAAAAGACTGACCCGAAGGGCGAGAAGACAACGACCGGGAAATTCCTCGCCACACTGCCCAACGGCGTAACTGTCGAACTTGTGGCATTGTGGAAAGGGCTAAACAAGGATGATCGCCAATGGTGGCGGCCGGACGGCACGGTAATGACACAGACTCAATACGCGCCATATGAGCAGAAGATCACAGTTCGATTTCGCGACTTGGAGTCAGGGAATTTGAAATTCGAATATGGTTACGCGTACAGGGTCACACCGGCAAAGGAAGTGAGCACGGAGACTGACGTCATGGCGGGAATGCTGTCACGGCATTCTTATGTGGATGATAGAGATGGTTTCGGTCTCGCCGCAGCTTCGAGTGTCAGCAAATACGAGCATAAAATGGTGTCAGTTGGAACGGGAGACATCAAGATAGCTGCTGCGCACGGGCCATGGCAGAGGATCATCCCCTCCGGCTGCAGCGCCGCCGGACCTTCAGGCCGTTTTAAAATCAATGACATGCGATCGCTCAAAGGCGGATCATCTATCATTATCACTGGACCTCGATCGGTTAAGACCAATCCGAATGAGGAATTCATGATTGATGCAACCGTAAATGCCGGCGATGTCGATATCAGGTTGCTCTATGAGTTGAAAACCGGAGGAGGAATACGAAAAGCCAATCGGTCCGGAAGGATGGGGGGACCCTCAATTGAGAGTTTTTTCCGGAAAGAAAAGACTATGATTAAGCGCAGTTTCAGGGTTCCCGCCAATGTTGACCTTATCAAACAGATTATTGTGGAATATCGCAAATATCAATGCGCGACGTTCAAGAACGTCTCGCTGAAGCCGGGGCAGAAGACAAATGTGCAGATTCAGCCGCGCCCCAAACCGCCCACCCCGCAGCCGGAGAAGGCAGCCGCAGAAGCAAATCGCGTTGTCCGCAAGCGTATGCGGCTGGTGATGCCGGGGATGCAATTCGACCGCATGCGACTCAACCGACTCAAGGACGTGCTCCAGCATCTCCGTAACGTCAGCAATTGCCCAATCCACGTCAAGTGGGCTGCACTGGAGAAGATGGGTATTACCAGAGACAGTAAAGTTGACGTCCGTCTGACTAACGTAACGATGGACAAGGCCATTCGGACAATCCTCGACGTCGTCGCCGGGCCTGGAAAACTTGGCTTTGTCGTGAGCGGAGGCGTCATCACGATCTCAACACAGGCCGACCTGGACCGCGCGACCCCGCCCGCCACGCAGCCGGCCCGTGAGAGTAAAGTTAAGAAAGAAACGAAAACGCTCAGCGGCGTGGTCGTGGACGAATCCAGTAAGGCGTTCGCGGGGGGAACCGTCAGCTCGACGACTAACACCTCAGTACCACCGCCCTCCACGCCGAAGACCGCTTCCGATGTCCTGGCGAAGATGGCGGAGGCCCGCCGCCGCCTGCGCAGCGCAACCTACAAGATCGAAAGGCAGGTTCATTTCGTCAACGAGATGCGCACAGAAGTCCGACAGCCTGAGAAGGGCGCGCTGGTTGTGGCCGCAGGCACCCGGGCGCTACATGAAGAGCGATTTATGATAAGCGGAGCAAAGTACAGGCACGACGTGGATGGGGTTCTCCCCCGCGTGTCAGATATGGGTGGGCTTGCGCCTTTCAGAAGGTTCGTGGCGTATGACGGGAAGATGGAACGTACCTACAACCCAATCAACGGGTACGGGATCCTGCGGAGCAAACCCTCTGGCTACCACG
>DAOVLS010000439.1 GCA_030631125.1 Planctomycetales bacterium | reverse complement strand
TTCAGCCGGCATGACCGGCATCAGTTCGAGGCAGTCGCCCCGGTAGAGGACGAACCGTCCGGCGTTGCCTGTAAAATATGCGGGGGGATTTTTCGTGTTTTCGCTCATCGGCCGAGATCGTTGATCAAAACGGCCTGCGGATCAAGGGATCATAAAAAAGGCATTGGGCATTTGGCATTGAGTAGGCTGGGCCGGAGCAAAGCGGAGTCCCACCTTTTCATGATCGGGATAAGGTGGGACTCCGCTTGTGCTCCGGCCCAGCCTACTCGATCAGCGGGCCGTAGGCGTCGGGGCGGCGGTCGCGGAGGAATGGAAGGTCCTGGCGGGTCTGCTCAATCAGCGAGAGGTCCAGTTCGACTATCAGCAGGTCTTCCTCGTTTTCTTTGGCCTGCGCGATAATCTCGCCGCGAGGGTTGACGACGAAACTCCTCCCGAAGAAGGTTACATCCCCCTCGGTCCCGACGCGGTTGGTCAGGGCTACGAACACCTGGTTTGCGATGGCGGCTGCCTGCATCTCGACGTGCCAGACGTGCTTCAGCGACGGCGTGGACGTAGCGGTCGGGACGAGGATAATCTCCGCTCCGCCGAGCGCCAGCGCCCGCATCTGCTCGGGGAAGTGGCGGTCGTAGCAGATGGCGATGCCGATTTTCGCGTCGCGTGTCTGGAAGACCGGGAAGCCCGTGTTGCCTTCCCAATAGTAGAACTTTTCGTTGTAGTTGGGCAGTTCGGCGATGTGCATCATCCGGCTGATGCCGAGCAGTGCGCCGTCGGCGCTTATCACCGGCGAGCAGTCGTAGTATTCGCCCGGCGCTGCCCGTTCGTACATGTTGATGACGGTGGCGATGTCCAGTTTCGCCGCCAACTCCTGAAACCGTTCGACCATCGGTCCGGGGATCGGCTCGGCCAGGGCGAAATACCGCTTGTCCCCGCGAACACGCGGAAAGAACGGGTCGAAAGCCATTTCGGGGAAACAGATAATCGAGGCGTCCCGGTCTTTGGCCTGCTTCATGAGGCTGAAGGCTTTTTGGAGGTTTTCTTCCCTGTCGTCGGTGGCCGAGACCTGCGCCAGGGCGATTTTGATAATACTCATGTTCTTCTCCGGTTGCTTTTTCAGGTACACAGTCCCATCACGAGCAGTTGCATAGCGGTGGTGGGTTCCGCGCCGGATTTGATAGCGAGGTCTGTGGCGAGTAGTTTTCTGGTATCGCGTCGCGCTTTTACGGATGCCGAAGTGTTTCGGGCTACGCCGGGCTTCGCCCCGACAGGCCGCCCCGCGCGGGCGAGCGTCTTTCGCACGTGCCACGCCAACATTCCGAGCGTTTTGATTTCTTCGCCCCGGCTGGTGAGCATTTCCGCCAGTATCGCCAGCGCCTTGCGGGTGTCGCGCCGTTCGATGGCGTTCGTCAGTGCGAACGGTTCATATCCGCCGGAGGCGACGGCGACGGCGGAGACGTCATCGGCCGAGATTTCCTTCCTGTCGCCGACATAGACGGCGAGTTTTTCGATCTCCCCGTCCAGCCGCCCCAGGTCCGCGCCGACCCATTCGGCAAGCAGTCTGGCGGCCTGTGGGGCCATTTGTTTTCGGCGTGCTTCGGCGGCCTGGGAAATCCACCTCGGAAGCGAACCGGTCGATGGGGTCGAGCACGCTATCAACTCGCCGGTCCGGCGGACGGCTTTGTCGAGGGGTTTGAGGGCCTGTCGCATATCTTCGCCGGCCTGTCCTCGCTGCGTCTTCGGAGGCCAGGAATCGACCAGCAGAATCAATGTTCCCGTCGCGGGCGGCGAGGCGAGGTATTTTTCCAGAGCCCCGGCGTGTTCGAGGATGAATTTATCGGCTTCGCGGACGATTACGATCCGCTTCGGCGCGAGCAGCGGGGCGGTCCGCAACTCGTCCAGCACGTCGGACAACCCGGCCAAGGCGTCGAACTTCGCAATCGAGAGGCCGGCGTCATCGGCGCCGGTAAGCCGGCGGACGAGTTCGGCGCATTGCCGCTGCTGCAGGAACACGTCCTGCCCGTGCAGGACATAGACAGGCCTGTCCGGTGTTTGTGGGATAATTCACCTCCTGCGAGCGGTACCGATCGTCGAGGTCTCGTCGAGCCGATGCAAAGCAGACCCTGCGCGCTCACCGGAAGCGCCTGCGGGCGCTTCCGGTGGCGGCGGGAAGAATGTGAACTTCACGTGGATTACATCTGCCGTTTGCGATACCACAACCAGAAGACGATCACGGCAGCCAGGACCGCCAGCAGGGGTAACTGTATCCTCCAGTCAAAATACTTGCTGGCGACCACCAACATACTCATATCAACCATTACTGTCTCCTTCGTGTCGAAAACCACTTGAACCTGCCGGAGTTTTAGCCCAAACCCGACAGGCCCGTCAAGAAAAAACCTGATA
>DAOVLS010000065.1 GCA_030631125.1 Planctomycetales bacterium | reverse complement strand
ATCCACCTTGCCAGTTCTATCGTGAAGGCGTTCATAGACGGCATTATTGCAGCCGCCAGGAAAAGCCCGACCCCTACGCGAAGCGGGAAACTGGCCATCAGGATGTTCATCTCCGGAAGGACCCTCGCTATAATGCACAGCAGCACCGCCATTATCAGGAATCCCGCCAGCATCGGCGCGCCGAACCTCAGCGCGAACAACAGCATCGCCGAACCGGCCCTTATAACCCCTTCGGTCAACACGGGCACATTCACCCCCGCCGATACCGGAAATGCGGCGAAACTGCGCCCCAGTATCACCAACAGGATGTGATGCCCGCCGGCCGACAGAAAGAGCATCGCGAAGAGCATCTCGAACAATGCGGCGATCGGGCGGGATCGTGCGCCGGAACCCGGATCGATAACGCCGGCATCGGCAAATCCCATCTGCTGGGCCGCCATTAACATGCCCTGCTGAACGGCTGAATAAATGAACCGCGCCGCAAGTCCCAGCGCAAGACCTATGGTGGTCTCCTGAAGGATCAGCACGACCGCCTGAAGCCAGTTCACGCCGGCGGGGTTGAAGACGGGGGGCGAAATCGCGGCGAAGAACACCGTAATAAGCATAACGACACCGGCCCGCACGACAATCGGAACCGCGCGCCATCCGAAGATCGGACTGACCAGGATGAACCCCGCCACTCTCGCCATGAGCAGCACAAACGGCAACAAAATAGCAATCCACGCTTCCAATATTATTGCCCCAATCCGACGGATTGAATGTGATTGAATATCTCGGTGGTGAAGCCTACCGCAACCTGCATTATCCACCCGCCGCAGATCAGCAGCGTGACGCCAACGCAGGCAATTTTCAGCACCATTCCCATCGTCATGTCGCGAATAGACGTAACGGCCTGGAGCATCGCGACGACCACGCCGACGATTAGCGTTACTCCCAGAACAGGCGCCGCCATAAGCATCGCCGTTTCCAATGCCCTTCTTCCTATGAACAAAACCAGATCAGCGTCCATCTCATGCGCCTCAGTGAAAACTCGTTATCAATGTGCTCGCCATAAGCCGCCAACCGTCCACCAATACGAACAGGATTATCTTGAAAGGAAGCGAAATCATCGCCGGCGGGAGCATCATCATCCCCGCACTCAACAATATGCCCGACGTTACCAGGTCAATCAGCAGGAACGGGATGAAGATCAAACATCCCATCTCGAACGCCTTGCGGAATTCGCTGATTGCGAAGGACGGGATCATTATGTGCGACGGAATGTCAGCCACCGATTCGGGCTTGGCTGTGCCGGACATTTCCATGAACAACTCAAGATCGGCCGGGCGGGTCTGGCGGAACATGAAGACTTTGAGCAGATTGTTTGCCGTTGCGCAGGCGTCGGGAAAGGACATCTGGTCGTTCACGTAAGGCTGGATTGCCTGGGTGTTAATCTGCGTGAACGTCGGCGCCATCGTGAAGAGCGTCAGGAACAGCGCCAGGCCGATCAGGGCGATAGTGGGCGGGATGTTCTGAGTGGTCAGCGCCCTGCGGAGAAACGACAGAACGATGATGATCCGCGTGAAGGAGGTCATCATCACAAGCAGGCTCGGCAGTATGGCAAGGATGGCGAATACCACAGCCAGTTTCACCGGCGCAGACCAGTCGCCGGGTTTGCCCGCATCTTCCGAGGTTGTGGCCTTATCGACCAGATTCAACAATTCATTCGGGGTGGGCAGGGACGACTTGGTCGGCTGGGTCGTCGGGGCGGGCGAATCCTGCGCAAAGACCTCCCCGCCACCGGCCGACATGACCAGCAATAAGACCAACACTGCTTTTCGCGATAACGTGTTCATTCCTCTGCGTTCTATTTTTCCCCGCCGGCTCTTTCCGCCTCCTCCGCTTCATTCTCAATTCGGTGTGCCGTTTCGGCGTAATCGGGGCCGAATGCGTCAGTTACGTCGTCAAGCCTGACCAGGCCTTCGGGTGAACTGGCGATCAGGAGTTTTCGGGAGCCGACCTGTATCAAATGCAAGGCCTTTTTGGGTTGAAGATAGACGGTTTCCAGGACGGAGATGCGTTTCCCCGCGGTCCGACCGATTTTAGGCAGAAGCCTCTTGACCACAACGAAGGCCAAAATACCAAGGACAAGTATAACTACCGTCGCAGCCAGCATTTGCCACAACAGTCCGGTGGTGTCATAACCCGTCACTTCCGGCAGACCCGGCTTAAACACCGCCGGTGCGGAGGTAGTGGTGGTGGCCGAGGCCGGGCATTTACCGCCCGTCATCAGCAGCACGATTACCGCAGCAGCACCCGCCGCCAGCGTCCGCCAGACGATGCCGATGTGTTTAGACGGTGTATGCGCAGTCTTCATACCGGCCAGAGGTGCACATCCCGTGCCAAAGACGAAACCCCCCGTTTTCAGGGTGTTTTAATCGCTTTTCGCGACAAAATGCTTCTGACTGGGCGTCCAGCGTGAAAGAATCAGACGCGCAGGACAGGAAAAATGTCGAAAAACTTTACGAACGGGTGCTTTTCAGTTCTGTTCTTCGCTGTCCTGATTTTGCGCCTGTGATAGTATATCCTTTATCCGCACGCCGAGCCGATCGCCGATGACGACCAGTTGGCCTGTGGCAAACCTGGTGCCTCGCAGGAACACATCCACCGGTTCGCCCACCTTTTTGTCGAGTTTCAACACCGACCCCGGGGTCAGTTGGAGCAGTTCCCGCACCCGGACGCTGACCTGTCCAAGTTGGATCGACACGGGCATTGCCGACTCCAGGAGGATGTCGATCTGCCCGCCGCCGCTGGAAGGTTGATCGGTCGATTCCGGTAGTTCCGCCTCCTGCACCTGTACGGAATCATCACCCGCCGGTGTGGTCTGCTGTTCTGTTGCTTCTGCTGCTTCTGCTGTTTGTGTATCGGCCATCAGTTCTGTCCTTTCTTCGGCAATGGCGCCGGAGTAGGCGCCTTGCGATTCATTTCAGCCTTTCTTTTACCGCCGGCCCGGCCTGTGGGCTTGGCAATCCGAAGTGCGTATTGTCCTTCACAACGAACCGGATAACCCGACATGATCGCCTTGCCCTGCACGATAAATTCGACCGGTTCGTCAATCTTTTTGTTGATCAGCAGCACGTCGCCTTCCTCAAGGCTCATAACCTCGCGTATGGTCAGGTTAGCCGCGCCAAGCCTCACGTGCCCTTCCACATGCGCCTGCTCGACATTGGCCAGCATCTTTTTTCGAATGCTCTCCGGTGACTCGTTATCCTGTTTTCCGCCGCTTGCGCCGGCGGCGGGGGCCAGGATTTCGCCGGTCAGGACGATTGAAATCGCGGGGCGCTCGGCCTCCTGACCGGTGCGAAACGACAGCAGGATATACTCATCGTCCCGGTTCGCTTCAGGCAGTTCCGCCTTTGCGATGATTTCCTTACCGGCCTGAACCGCCTTGCCGCCGACCTGCTGAAATGCGCCCGAGAACGCCTTCGCCACCGAGGCGAGAATATCCTGCAACAGCGCCGATTCCAGTGAAGACAATTCCCTGTCCTGCGCCGACGCGCCGGTTGAACCGCCCAAGACCTTTGTAATCCATTCGATGGTCTGCTCGACGGGAATCGCTATCAATCCGCAGTTTGGGCCTCCGTCCGTCGTAAGGGCGACGCAATAATTGACGGCCTCGCTATCGAGCAGGGGGAGTTTTTCGGCGTAATACTGGCCCGGTTTGTCCGACTGCAATTCGACTTGCTCGCGAATTTGTCCGCTCAATGCCTTTGAGATTTCGATACCGGCCTGTGCGGCGAATTTCTCCAGGTTTTCGAGTTCGTCCAGTGTAAAGATCGAGGGTGAATCCCAGTCGTAATCGCCGGCGTCGGTTTCCGCCTGCGCGGGGACCGGCCTGCTCTTTGCGGCGGCAAGGAAATCGCTCATCATCCGGTTGGTTCTGACGGTATCCGGTGTCATTGGATCGTCCAGTCCCTGCAATTGATTTTGGCTATCAGTGGACGCTGGTTAGGCCAAAGCCTCTCGTTAAACGAGTCCTGAATCTCTCGCAGGATGCGGTTGAGGTTTTTGGCGCCGCGCACCTCGTCGAGGCTGCAATCGGACAAGTAGAGGATCAGGGAATTTTTCAGTTTCGGCATCTTCTTTTCGACGGTTTTAACGGCGGCATTGTAATCTTCTTTACGGATGGCGAGGGTAAGCGCCGCTCGAACATATCGCGCCAGACGCGGCTCATTGAGGTTGACTATGATGGGTTCCAGATCATAGTAGATGTATTCCTCGTCCTGGTCGACAACTGGCGGAGGTTTTTCCTCCGCGCTCACATTAGCCGGAGTCGCGTCCGAACCGCCCAGTCGGCTGGCGAAATGACCCGCACCGGCGGCAAGGACGAGAATCCCCACAGGCAGCAGGAACCGGGGGATTTTACTCAGTATCCCGCCGGAACCGCCTTTATCGTCATCCAGAGCGTCCGCGACCGACTGTTCGTTGTTTTCTTCTTCTGCCATGTTGTTACTCCATTTCGATGATTGCAATCCGAATGAATTCCTGCTTGTCCGCTGCGTCGTGGCGTAAGCGTCGTTCTTTTCCGCCCCCCGCTCCCCAGGCAACCAGCCGCCAGGACCGCCCGCCCGTTTCGCCCGCCAGCGCCTTTGACAAAAAATCCACTGTCGCCTTTGCCCGGTGGGCCGAGATAAGCCACCGATCCGGTCCCGGCGGCATGTCCGCCGCCGAACCGACCACATATATCTTTACGTTGTTTTCATCGACGTTCTGCCTCATGTTCATCGCCAGATTACTCAGGTATTTCCTTGCCGGCGCGTCCAGCGACGCGTCGGAAGACCCAAAACGGATAGGCGTCGAAATGACGTTGCTCGACTTGACGTTGATTTCGGAGGTCTTCGTCTCGATCAGCCGCTTGATGTCCCGGAAAACTCTGCGAATCTGCTCGTCTTCGGGGTCGAGAACGCGACTTCGGGTAATCTTGCCGTCGCTTTCTTCCATGGGGTGTCTTTTCTTCAGTTGCTCTGCATCAATTTTCCGCTCTTTACCGTAAAGCAGGTTGGGTATCCCCAGCCCGGCGATCTGCCTGCGGAAAGAGCCTTGGCCTTGATAGAACAGATCCGGATTCTGTTCCATTGCAAAGGCCTGAAGCAGGACAAAGAAAGCCAGCAGCAGTGTAATCATGTCGGTGAACGACACGACCCACGCAGGCGTTTCCGGACCTTTGTCTTCCTGTGGTTTGCCGCTGTCTCTCATTGCGTCAAGTCCTTAGCCAGCAGTTTGATCTGCATGACGGATTCGCTTCGGAATTTCTGCGACGGCGAGGGGCGCGTCGGGCAGACGCAGAACCGGCTGGCCGAAAGACCCTGCTGCTGCGTCAGAAACTTCACAACCGCACTGGACCTGATCAGTCCGCTGTCGGCGATGTCCGCCCCTGCCGGCTTCGACCTGCTCGAGTTCATCTGACCGACGATCACCTTGCACGGCACCAGCCTCATAAATATAGCAATCTTCTCCAGGTATTCCTGTCCCCGTGTGGTCAAGACGTTGCCGTTGCCCCAGAACAACCGACCCGTGGGAATATAGAATACCCTTTCGTCGTGGTACGCGTCCGTCTCCACGACAGGTTCGCTCTCCTTTGGGTTCCGTACTCTCTCCAGTTTCTTTGATGCGGGCTTCTCAGCGCCCTTATCCGTCCGATCCACCACGGTATCCCGTTCCCGCACTATCGTGTCGTCGGTTACCTGGGCGTTGTCGGAGATCGACGGCTGAGGCCGGCGCCTCAAAGCCCCGAACAATTGCACCAGCGAGACTTCGTCGAATGATGAGAAGCTCAGCAGTAGTACGAAGAACGTCAGCAGCAGCGTCATGCAGTCGCTGAAGGTCGTCATCCACGCCGGCGCGCCGGCGGGTGCGTCTTCATCGGTTTTTCGCATTTTTCGCATGAACATTTATGCCGCCCGTGTCTGTCCTGTTCCACTGATGTTCGGCTTGACTTCTTCGCGGTGTTTGGCCGAGACGAGGGTCTGCATCCGTTCTCGCACTACGGTTGGGCTTTCGCCGCGGACGATGCCAATGACGCCCTCGATGATCATTTCCCGCATCAATGCTTCTTCTTTTGAACGTATTCCCAGTTTGCCGGCCAGCGGGATGAACACCAGGTTCGCCATCAGTGCCCCGTAGAACGTGGTAATCAACGCCACTGCCATGCCTGCGCCCAGACCTGACGGGTCGGAGAGGTTCTGGAGCATCGCCACCAGTCCTATCAGTGTTCCGATCATGCCGAAGGCAGGAGCGGCAGCGCCCAGAAACTCCATAATCTTTTTACCGTCCTGGTGCCGTTCCTGGAGGTATTGAATTTCAGTTGAAAGTGTCTCGGCGACCGCATCCTGCTCCTGACCGTCAACAACCATTCGCATGGCCTTGAGCAGGAACGGGTCTGTTACGTCGGCGAGTTGCTGTTCCAGCGCCAGCGCTCCGTCCCGCCGGCTGATGGCGGAGTAGTTCACCATGTTCTGGATCAGTTCCTGATGCGTAGGCAGTTTGCAGAACAGCGTTTTCTTTATCACCGGCATCATGCTCATTACCTGCTTGAGCGAGAAGTGAACCAGCGTCGCCGCAACCATCCCTCCGACCACAATCAGCATGGAAGGAATGTGTACGAACAGACCGATACCGCTACCGCCGCTGATAATGGCGCCGACAATACACATAAGACCCAGAATCACTCCTACGATTGTTGCGATGTCCACGACGTTACCCCTTCTCCTGAATCCTCTTCAACTGCCCGCATAATTTGGCGGCGAGCGTTTTATCGGTTATTTCCGAAAGCAGTTTTCCGGCTGACCGTTCCGACATGTAATAAAGTATCTTTACCGCATCGTCTTCCTGGTTGTTTTCGCACATTCCGGTGAGCATCTGGCTGCTGCTGGTGGTGTCCATTTTTTCACACATGGCCGCGATGCGCTTCATGTTGGACTGCTCGGTTTTGCCGATGCGGACACGGGTGCTTTCCAGTTCAGCGATGGCCTCCTTGATGCGCGCCAGCGGGGAGACCAACTGCATACGCAGGGCTTCCAGTTCTTCGGCCTGTTTCTTGAGCACTTCGCCGGCGATGTGAATCCGCTTCTCGCGCTTTTCCAGTTCCTTCTGCTTCTTTTTGCAATCGCTGATTTTCAATCGGACTTCCCTGATCAGCGCGGTCAGTTCGGTTTCCTTCATGCCGGTCGTTATCACCGATGCGGTTATCGGCCCAAACTCATCCGACTCGACCTTTGCTTGTTCGCCCGCCGGCTGCGTGGAGGGCCGCTTCTTATCGCCCAACCAGGACGATGCGAGGAATGAACCCCCAAAACCCACTACCGCAATACCCGCCAGAATGATTATTTTCAGTTTACCGCTCATGTCGCGCTCCTCATGCCGGGCCGGTGAGACCGCTGCTTAATAATTTTGCGGACAAAGGAAATCCCGGCGTTTTCATCCAGTTGTTTCTGCTGCTGCCTGTTTATCTGCCTCGTGTACCGTTGGAGCGATTCTTCCTTAAGCCGCTCCAACGTCTCACGCGAGGATTTGGTTTTGGTAAAGGCGGCGATCTCTTCAGCGCGCTGCTGTTTCAGGCCATTGAGGTTTTCCTGCAATTGGTCCAGCCTGTCCTCTTCGGCCTGGGAGCATTGCATAAAGACCTGCTGCTCGGGCAGGCGTTTTTCGAGGTTTTTTTCAGCCAGTTCCGCCAGTACGCTGCGTAAAGACGCCTGGTGGCGGAATATCTCGCGGTGCACGTCGGCGATCCGGCGGGAGAGGCTGAACAGTTTCGCCCTGATGGCACGCTCCTTCTGGACCGTAACATCGAGCAGCCGCTGTAATGGCCATTTGAACCGCTTCATCGGGTCGCCTCACTCTCCTGGCCGGTACCAGGTTCCTGCGCCCCCGGCAGGAGGACGTCCCAGGACCGGGTTACTTCGCAAAGTCGCCTGACCGTCTCGTCAAAACTCGACCGCGTACTGATCGACTGAATCAGGAAATCATTCACCAGGTCGATCAGCGAGATCGCCTTGTCGATGCGATGGTTGCTGCCCGGCGAGAAAGCGCCGATGTTTATCAGGTCCTCGGAGTTCTGATAGGTCGAATAAATCGCCTTGAATTTACGGGCTGCTGTCTGGTGCTCGTCGGTGGTAACTGAATCCATCAATCGGCTGATGCTTTGGAGGATATCGACGGCGGGGTAGTGTCCCTGCTCTGCCAGTTTTCGCGACAGGACGATATGCCCGTCCAGCAGGGAGCGAGCGGAGTCGGCTACGGGGTCGGCCATGTCGTCGCCCTCGACGAGGACCGTCACAACACCGGTGATACTACCAATGTCGGTGCATCCGAGACGTTCGGTCAATTTCGGCAGGAGGGTGAAGACGCTGGGGCAGTATCCCTTGGTAGCCGGCGGTTCCCCGGCGGCCAGACCTATCTCGCGCTGGGCCTGAGCAAAGCGGGTCAGCGAATCCATCATAAACAGAACGTCGTTACCCTTATCGCGGAAATACTCTGCGACGGTAACAGCGGTGAAGACGCCTTTGACCCGCTGGATGGGTGAGACATCCGCTGCCGCCACAATTACCACGCTCTTGGCGAGACCTTCGGGGCCGAGGGCTTCTTCGAGGAACTGCCTGACCTCTCTACCACGCTCGCCGATGAGCGCCATGACGTTGACGTCCGCGGCGCCGGCGCGGGCGATCTCGCCGAGCAGCATGCTTTTACCGACGCCGCTACCGGCAAAGATTCCCATCCTCTGACCCTTTCCGCACGTCAGCAACCCGTCGAATGAGCGGATACCGAAGGACAGCGGCTCGGTGATTCTCCGTCGGCTCAGGGGTGGAATCGAATCGTTGTCAAGTGGGCGCATCTCCGTATCGTCCAGGGGACCTTTCCCGTCGATGGGCCTGCCGAGACCGTCGATTACTCTGCCCAGAAGTCCGGGGCCGAGTTTCATGTATCGAGGCGAGGACCGGGTGATGACCGGGTCGTTCGGCGCGATTCCGCCGATGCCTTCCAGCGGCAGGAGAATGCAGTTTTCATCGTGGAAGCCCACGACTTCGGCCAGTACGCGCCGACCGTCGGCAAGACGAATTTCACACAACTGACCGATACCGACAGGCGGGCCTTTGGATTCCACAACCATACCGGCTACGCGGACAACCGTCCCGCGATAGGGTATCGGGTCAACCCTCTTGAGCCTGCTATGAAACATGTCAAGATCAACCAGCATGAAAAATCACTCCGGGTTCTTCAGGGCCTGACCGATTTCTTCCAGTTGTCCGTCGATGGAAGATTCCACGGCCCCGCGTGAGGTTTCCAACAGGCAGCCGCCACGCTGCACTTTCGGGTCGGATACGAAACTGATATCGTTTTTGTCGGATGCTTCATCCGCCTGTCCAGCCAATTCACAGCGGGCCAGGTCGTCGGGATGCAGATGCACAACGACACCCACCCGATCAGAGACCCGGCTGAGCGCTTCGGTAACGATCGGGTCGATCTTATGACGATCCGCCTGGATTTCCTGCATGAGGACCTTCCTGGATATCTCGATGGACAGGTCCACCAATTGCTCTTGTGCTTCCTTGAGAAACTGCTGCTGGATTTCGCGGAATTTGACGCCGGCCTGTTGCAGGGCCTTGTGCGCAATGCGTAGTCCGTCCGATTCGGCGACGACTTTTCCAGCCGGTTCGCCCTGCAAGGTATCTGCCGGTCCCATCACATCGGCGCCGCCGGAACGGCCCGGTATAACGCCGACCGCCGACGGCGGGCGGGGAAGT
>DAOVLS010000102.1 GCA_030631125.1 Planctomycetales bacterium | reverse complement strand
TGTACGTCAGCCGGACTTCTCGGCCCCAACCGCTCGACCCGCCGGGCAGTCTCGGCCAAGGCGTCGTCGGCGAGGATACCCATCACGCCCCGGCAGGCGGAGATGCGTTTGTGAATCGCTCGCGCTTCCGGCATTTCCCGCTCGGCCAGCGCCCACGCCCGCCGCCATAGTTCCAGGTCAGCCAGTTGTTCGACGGTTATCCAACCCGCGGCAAGTGCATCCGACAGGTCGGCGGATGTATAGGCTATCTCGTCGGCAAGATCGACCAGTTGACCTTCCAGCGGGGCGGACGGAATATCGGCAAATTCGTCAATCTGCGGGCTGTCGTATCGAGTCTCGTGCCTGGCGAGGCACAGCCGGACGACGTTGGTAAGGTTCAGCCCGCGAAAGTCGGGATATGGATGTTCGAGATAATCGACGACGCGGAGGCTTTGGCGGTTGTGCTCGAACCCGCCGGTATCGGCCATCAGCTCGTTCAAAACTTCTTCGCCGGCGTGCCCGAATGGCGAGTGTCCCAGGTCGTGCGCCAGTGCGACGGCTTCGGCTACATCCTCATTGACCCGCAACGCTCTCGCCAGTGTCCGGGCGACCTGGGCGACCTCCAGCGTATGCGTCATGCGGGTGCGGTAGTGGTCCTGCTCGTGCGGGACGAAGACCTGCGTTTTGTAGTCAAGCCGCCGAAAGGCGGAGCAGTGGATAATCCGGTCGCGGTCCCGCTGGTAGCAGTTGCGGTAGGGGTGTTCGGCTTCGGGGTGCATTCGCCCGCCGCCGCCGGCTGCGCGAAGGGCGTAAGGAACCAATAAGGTTTCCCGTTGTGCGAGATATTCAAGAGGTACGTTCAATGCGAATGTTCCAACCGTGGGTAATTCACCATGCCTCGCTGAAGCGAGGCATGTGTTTCTTTATTCATTCGACACCGGGCAGTTTCAGTTCGACCGACGCTTCGCGTAATTGTTCGTACAGTTCCGTCAGCGATTGCGAGACGACGCGGACGTCGCCGAGCACGGCCATGAAGTTCGTGTCGCCGTTCCATCGCGGCACGACGTGCATGTGCAGATGCCCCGGAAGCCCCGCACCGGCGCACCGCCCGACGTTGACGCCGATATTGAAACCCCCGGCCCGGATGGAATGGGCCAATAATTTCTGCGCATCGCGCGCCAGTTGCATCATCTCCAGCAGGGTCTGGTCGTCCAGGTCGGTCATGTCGCCGATATGTTCGGCCGGTGCGATCAGCAGATGCCCAGCCGAGTACGGGAAACGGTTCATCACGACGATGCAGTTTTCCGTCCGCCACAGCAGGAGGTTTTCGGCGTCGCCGTCGGTTTCGTCTCGCGCCCGGCAGAGGAAGCAGCCTTCCTGGGCGGCGTTGAGCATGTTGATGTACTCGATTCGCCACGGTGCGTGGATGTTTCTCTTGCGGTCCGAATTGTGGAATTGTTCACTCAAGCGTTTATTTCCTGTCATATTACGGTTACTATATCTGTTTGACCGGCGGGTAGGCAAGAAGCCGTTGGTCGGTTTGTGCGCCGTTCGGGATTATTGACAACCCGCGCGGCGGATGCTACGGTTTTAAGGCTTAGGCAAATCGACTGTGATGAAGGAGCAAATCATGCTTTTCAGAATAATGGTTTTTGCATTGTCTGCGTTGACGGTGGCCGACGTTTCGGCCCAGACGACCAGGCCTGCGAAAAAGCAGGTTATCGGCGTTGTTACCGGAGATAACGTGTACGTTCGCAGCGAGCCGGGGAATTACCCGTGCATAAAACTGTCCCGCCGGGCGAGGGTGCGAGTTGTGGGGTGGCTGGACGGAGGATGGCTGGAGATTATGCCTCCGACGGGCTGCTTCAGCCTGATCTCGAAAAAATACACCGACGTCGTCGGAAGTGTCGGAACAGTGAACGGCGATAGAGTGAACGTCCGAGCAGGCAGCAGCGTGAAAGGACATCGCGATCGCATCGACATCAAGCAGACACGACTCAACACCGGCGATAAGGTAACAATCGTCGGCGAGCAGGAAGGGTATTACCAGATTACTCCTCCGCCCGGCGTGAGGCTGTGGATTGCAGCCAGGCACGTCAAACGCTTATCGCCCGAAGCCGCTACCCAGCCGACGACGCAGGAAGCGATCGTAATGACCCAGCCGGGTGCGATAAAAGGCGAACTGGCGGCGTTCGATGCCACCGAGAAGGCCCTCCGGGCCGAATTCCAAAAGCCAAGAGAGAAGAGAAACCTGCCGGGGCTTCTGGCGAGGTATCGGGCCATCAAACTTTCGGCCGACAGTCCGCTCGCCCCGTACATCAAGCTGCGAGTTGAGTTTCTCCGGGACAGGATGGAACAGGCCAGGGACGTTCGGGAGGTAGCCGACCTCGTCCGCGGAACCGAGGCCAGGCAAGCCAAACTTGCCGCCGACCGCATGCGAATGGCGACGACCGCGCCGACGGCGACCAGGCCGAGCGGAAAATACGCCGCAGAGGGCGTCCTCAACCCAAGCGAACTGTTCATCGGCGGACCGACCGGGCCTAAGCGGTACCTTGTTCGAGACCCCGATGCGCACCTCATCTCCGCATACGTCCAGTGCACAACCGGCACGGTGGACCTTGCCCGGCACGCCGGAGCGCACGTCGGCGTAATCGGCTCGCCGAAATATGACGAGGCGATGAGGCTGTACGTCATCGAGGCCGAGAAAATCGTAGTAATCAAACCCGCCCCGCCGAAACCCGAACCCAAACCAGAGCCAAAACCCGAACCCAAGCCGGAACCCAAGCCGGAACCCAAGCCGGAACCCAAGCCGGAACCCAAGCCGGAACCCAAGCCGGAACCGAAGCCGGAACCGAAGCCGGAACCGAAGACGGAACCGACGATAAAACCGGCTCCCGATCCGAAACCCGAGCCGACAACCAAGCCTGCGCCGGAACCCGAACCGGAACCGACGATAAAACCGGCTCCCGATCCGAAACCCGAGCCGACAACCAAGCCTGCGCCGGAACCCGAACCGGAACCGAAGACGGAGCCGACGACCAAGCCTGCGCCGGAACCCAAACCGGAACCGACAACAAAACCAGCCCCTGAACCGGAACCCAAGCCCGAACCCGAGCCGGAGCCGACGACCAAACCGGCGCCGGAACCCGAGACCGGTTTGCCCGTCGTCGAACCGACAACACAACCGGATTCAGATACCGAGGTCAATCCGAAAGAATACGAATAGGGGATAGTAGTCAGCCCGCCACTCGTCGGAGCGAAGCCCGCCGTAGCCCGGCGGTACGGATTGTGGCCGTACCAGGGTAACCGGCCTGCCCGCCCTTCGGGTCTGAGCCTCTCTTCGAGCCTGAGCCTCAGATCCGAAGGCAGGATCGCAGACCGGCCGGCAGGTCTGCGAACTCTTGTATTTTCTGTGGTTAATGAAAAATTCAGGTTGACAAACCGAGTGCCGAACAGTATGATACTGCGACTGTCCCTATTGCCTTAACGCAGCAGCAAGGAGTCAATCATGTCTAAATCTTCTTTCCGCCGTAGTGGGTTTACACTGGTTGAATTACTGGTTGTTGTGGCGATCATTGCGCTGTTGGTCTCCATCCTCCTTCCGACACTTGGCAAGGCCAAGGAGCAGGCGAGGATCGTTTCGTGTATGTCGAACTTGAGGAGTCTGGGTCTGTCATTTGCCTTTTACTCCAATGAAAACAACGACTGGTATCCTTCCGGCGCGGCTATGGGAGGTGGTTACTACGGCCCCACCTGGTACACATGGGATTCGATCCTCAGGCCTTATTACGATACCATGGGCCTGATACACTGCCCTTCCGATAAACTTATCCGGGACTACGGCTCTATAGCGCAAGACCACCGTCATCCCCGCTCTTATGCAATCAATATGGTCGTAACGTGGATGGGCCCGTCAGCGTACGGGGACAATAACGGTTATGATCTGGATCCCGCCGTCACATGGCGCTGGCCCGGATATGTTCGCAAGACAACCGAAGTTACCGACCCCAGCGACACCATCCTGCTGGGAGAGGAGTGGGAGAATGCGTACTGGACTTCGTACTATGTGGCGGGCATGCATCGCGTGTATCCCGGCGTTGCGATAATGCCCTACAAATGGGGGCCTGGGGGGGGCTACACCAATTCTACCCGCCAGGTAACTTATTACCATCGCAATAACGATGCGGCGAATTTCCTCTTCTGCGACGGGCACGTGGATTTACTGGCCGAGGGCACCAAAGGGCTTGAAACCACCTTCACGGGCCGGGACGAGGAGGATGTCGGTTACCTCTGGCGTCGCGAGAAATAAAAATCGCCTGGGCAGCAGCCACTGGGAGAATGCCAGAATCAAAGGGGTCAGGAACCTTATTTGGCGTTGGGGAGAGAGCCGGATGTCGAATACACATACAACGAGAAAAAGAGCCGGGATAATAGGGGTGACCGACTCATTTCTTTTTGCCAAAATAGTGGTTGTCCCTATTACCCCTCCTTTAACTAACCCCCTTAACCCAAGTAGGAAGAGATAAATATGAATGATAACAAAAGTTTTCCCTTACTTTCCTTAACCAGGGGAGGAAGTCTTGAAGATGAAGGGGTTGAAATTGGAAATGGCATGGAACTGCTTGAGACAATTTGTTCGCAATTCCCGAATCGTCCGGTAGGAAGTTCAGGAGAGCACGGCCAGGCGGAATATGTTTCTCAGGTTCTTAAAGATGCGGGGGTGGAGAGAGTCGCTCTTGAACCGGTCCGATGTTTGAGTACGGATTTCGATTATACCGAATTGCGTTATCCTGATCCTAACGGAACTCAATCGGATGCGGTACCTATGGCCTTTACCGGCTCTACTCCTGATAATGGAATTACCGCTGATCTTGTATATTCAGATAGTGTTGATTTTGTTGATTTTAAACGAGCGGACCTGAAAGGCAAAATCCTTTTTGTATTCGGCGGATTTGGTGAATATAGCACTATTCAATATTATCGTGCCGCCTGCGAAGCCGGACTGGCGGGAGTAATTGTTGTCCGGGACAGGGAGTATGCCACGTGTTACTACCTTTCTCCTGAAGCCGCTGCTTGCGGCAATGTTCCAGTGGTTAGCGTTTCGTATAAAGATGGTCTGGATATAATGAAAAGCGGCGCGACAACGGCATATCTTAACGTAAAAATCAGGATCGAAGAAGTAACGGGATATAATGTTGTTGGTATGCTTCCGGCGAACAGCGATAAGATTGACGACCAGGTATTGTTGGTTTCCGCGCATATGGACGCCAAACCGATCAGGCCGTCGGCTGCGGACAATGGCGCAGGGACGGTGATGGCGGTTGAGGTCATGCGAGTATTGGCAAAGGTCAAACGCGGGCGTGATATATGGTTCGCGGGTTATACGAATGAGGAGTATGGCTTTTCAGGATCGCTTCAGTTCCCGAAAGATCATCCTGATGTGGTAAGACAATGTGCCTTGCAGTTATATTATGACGGGCACGGGAGTATCATCGGACGGAATGAACTTGTTGTTTCCGGAGATGACGGCCTTGCTGAATTTATGAAGAATGTAGCTATGGATATCCAACATCCGATGAAAACTACTCAAAGAGCAAACACTTTGGATCCGGTAGTTCTTTTTTCACAGGACGTGCCGGCAATACAAGTCGCACGCACCCCACAGAGGACCTGGCATACCAATTACGATACACCGGATGACATTGCGCCACAGGTAATGCGCGCAGGCATCCATTTGTATGCTGAGGCAGGTTATAGATTGGTGAATATGCCGGAAATCCCTTTCAAACGTTGGGTTAATAAAGAGACTCGTTCCAGCGGGGAAGCAGTTGTAAAAAAAGGCTGTCCGGCGACATTTGAAGAGGCAAAAAAAAGGTTAAAAGGTTAAGGAATCTGAAAAAACCGGAGAAATAGGTAACCGTGGGGTTGTTGAAAAAGTCGTAGCACGGGCGTCTCGCCCGTGCTACTCATCAGGGGACTTTTTCGACAACCCCGGCGTCCCCATGTTTCCCAGACCCGGTTGCCTCATGCGAAGGCAGGTAGATACTGCTTCTGTGCCGCCATCATCTCATCGATGATTTGCTCAGCGGCCGAAACGCTGTCCACGACGGGGTCGAGCATCATTGCCTGAAGGATAAGATTCCGATTTCCGCTCACTGCCGCCGCCACCGTGAGCTCCATCTGATCGGCGTCCCGACGGTTCAGCGCCGCCAGAGGACCGGGCAATGCTCCTATCCGCAACGGTGTGACGCCGAAGGCGTCAACGATCGCCGGCGCTTCAACGAAGATGTCGTCGGGCAGGTTATTGATCGTCCCGCGGTTCAACATGTTGATCGCCGGCATGCGGATCCTCGCATTGTTCTCGACGGCGTTTATTAATGGAAAGGCCAGCGTATCCGTCCAGTTGCGGGGCGCGAAAAGGTGGTCCAGACGCAGTTCTTCGCTCAGGGCCGACTGGTCGCCGTATTGTTTTTCATAGTCGTCCCACATCGCCTCGTCGCGAGAAAGAGCCTGGAGGTACTTCCATCGCTTGTGCTCCTGGTCAAGGTGGGAGGCGAAATCGAGTCCGGCGAGTCCGACGAACTCGTGCGCGTAGGGAAGGTACTCGCCGACATGATTGTCCATCACGGCGGGGAAACATCCAAAGACGTCCAGGAACTTGCGCGACAGAGGCTGATGCTGAGGATCGAGCCCGCTGAGTTTCTCGCGGATCAGCGGGTAGAGGTCCTCTCCCGTGCTGCGGCGACAGATTTCGAGAATCCACGTCATGTGATTCAGGCCCGCCGCCGTCGTCTCAATGTCGTCTCCCGGAATGCCTATGTGATGTTGCAGGAACAAGTAGACGCTCATCTCGACGCCGTGGCATAGGCCCACTATTTGCCCGACATTGGAATGTCGATGCAGGGCCAGGCAAATTCGGTTCAAGGGATTAGAGCAGATCATGACCATGGCATCGGGGCAAATGGACTCGATGTCCCTGGCGAACTCGAGGTGCAGCGGGATCTGCCTCAGCGAGTGGAACAGTCCTCCGGGCCCGGCCAGTTCACCCATCACCTGGCGGATGCCGTGCTTGACAGGGACGTCGAAGTCCTGCTTCCAGGTGTCGTAGTGCCCCGTGTCAACCGAGATTATGACGTAGTCCGCGCCTTTCAGTGCTTGCTTTCGGTCCGGCGTTGACTCAATCCGTACGTCGTGATCGATTCGCTCGGCGATCTTTCCCGCCAGGCGGGTGTAGGTCTCAAGCCGCTCTTCGTTGATGTCCACGAAACGGAACGTGCTGCCGCCCAGACCGGGGTGATTGATGATGTCACGAAGCACCTTTGGGCCGAACGTCGTGCTGGCCGCGCCAATAATCGTAATGACTCGTTTGTTATTCTCTCTAATCATACGCCTTCACCATTTACCTTTTTGATCTACGGGCGATTCCTGCCGTCGTGAATTTGCTCACTCTATTCGCCAGCCCAGGGAACTGCAAGGCACACCTTCGGATATGGGCGATATCCGAATGAGAACAGGAGAAATTAAATTAGGGACAGCCACAATCCTGTTCGGCACTCAGATTGCTAAGGCACAACGGTATGGCGTGGCGACTTCGTTGTGCTAACTGATGTTTAGAAAAGCATTTGGCAGAATGTCCTCAACACGGAATATCGGCAACAAAAGGCCTCTGGTGCCGATGCTGATAGGACACCACTGATTTGGCGCTCG
>DAOVLS010000240.1 GCA_030631125.1 Planctomycetales bacterium | reverse complement strand
CATGATGCCTTGCGGATAGCAGCCGAACGCTGCGACCAGCCGGAAC
Source organism: Planctomycetales bacterium (assembly GCA_030631125.1). Next base: position 4,767 of record DAOVLS010000240.1, on the reverse strand, counting down.
AGGTGCTGCTCTGGTCGGCCCTGGCCGACCGCGTCGTCGGGGCCTTCGAGCAGACGTTTTGGAACGAAGACGCCGGATGCCTCTACGATTGCGTCAACGCCGACGGCAAGGACACATCGATCCGCCCCAATCAGATATTGGCCGTCGCAGGTCCGCACTGCCTGCTTCCGCCGGAAAAGCAGCGGGCGGTCGTCGAGGTCGTCCGGGCCGAACTGCTGACGCCGGTCGGCCTGCGGACGCTCTCGCCCGCAGACCCCGCCTATCGGGGCCGATACGCCGGAGATCCCGAATCGCGCGACCTGGCGTATCACCAGGGGACGGTCTGGCCCTGGCTGATGGGGCCTTTCATCGAGGCGTACCTGAAGGTGCACGATTTCTCGCCGGCTTCGCGTGCCCAGGCCGGAAAATGGCTGGCCGGCTTCGACGACCACCTCACAGCCGCCGGTGTCGGATTCATCTCGGAAGTCTTCGACGGCGACCCGCCGCACAATCCCGGCGGGTGCATCGCGCAGGCATGGTCGGTCGCGGAAATCCTGCGGGCGAAGCGATTGGTAGCGAAAGGATGCAAAGGCGGGTAAAAAAATTTTGCAGGGATGCAAGGGATACACGGGAAAAGAGAATGTCGAATATTGAACAAAAAAGTTTGAATTTTGAAGTAAAAAAAACATCCCTCAAAGGTGGTCCGTTTCTTTTACTTCAAAATTCGACATTCCCTGTTCATTATTCAACATTCATTTTTTCTGTTTATCCCGTGCATCCCCTGTATCCCTGCTTAAAGTTTTGAATATGCGACGATGTGTAGTCATTCTGGTGTTGATTTTGTTCACCACGAGCGCCGTTGCGGAGATCGCCGCTTCACTGGAGGTTGTCTCTGGTCAGGATGCCGCTGGCGGACCTTATCGCCGAGCGGAACTGACGGTTACCAACTCCGCCGCAGCGCCGGTGGAAACCGTTTTGCTCAAACCGGTCGGCATCGGGCTGACGGTTCGATATAAACTCACCGTCCCGCCGGGATCGGACGGAAAGCAAGTCGTTTTCCTGCCGGCAATTTCACCGGCGCAGGAATATGCCCTGACCGCATTGGACGCTTCCGGCGAGGTCGTCGGCCTGGCGTCTGCTTCAATCACCTGGCCGGCGGAACTGGTAACAGACGACGCATTCATTGACGACGCCTTCAGAGCGTGGACGGACGACCCCGCCCGCTGGCCTGCGAAGAAACGTTGGAATTATCTGCTGGTCCTGGCGATGTTCGTAACCGCCGCGGCGGCGACGTTGCTTATCCGCCGAACCCTGCTGCGGGTCGGGGCCGTTGTAATTCTCGCAGCAACCGTTACAGCGATGATTGTCTATGTCTTTATTCCCGCCGGGCCGGAGACTGTTCAAGTTCATCGCTACTTCCTTACGTTGCACGACAGTGTAAGCAGAATAGACGACGATTCGTTTGCGGTCATCTCGGCTAAACGGACGACGCAATGGTCGCACGCGGCTTACCCATTGTCGCATCCGGTTTATCCGGACCATGAAGCCGCAGCCCAGGACGACACCGTAGTGGAACCGCCCGACGGTGCTATCTACCTGACACTGAATCCCGGTCAAGTCCGCGTCATCCGCCCGGCATGGGAAATGGGCTTGCATCGCTTTACCCCCATAACACCTCAATGGCGGCACGGGAAGATACGGAGGGAGGTCGATGGCTTTACAGTCGAGGCCGACTTTATTCGCCGAGGTTCGCTACTGATCCGGAACGATTCGGTCTGGCTTCTCGGACAGGATGCCGGCGGGCAAAAAGTTTTTCTTCGCAATGACCGGGCGCAGTCGTATTGGGCGTTTATGAGCGGCAAGGGCGGACGAAACCTTAACCGACACGCCCGCCGGCTGCTGAACTACTGGCGAAACAAGCATCAGCAGGGCGGGCAAGCCTATATGATTGAATTAAGCGGCATAATTGAAGTGGGCCTCGTGATTGGAAATGGGACCACAATTACTCAGCGAGAAATAACTGAGCAAGACGCCAGCGAGAACGGTACCGGTATCGTGGTGGTGCGTCTCAAGGAAGTCTCCTCCGGCGCGACGACGACTTCAGCACCGGTGAAGGACTAAGGTGGGCCTCGCTTCGCTCGACCCAGCCACGGGGCTTACCGCACACGGCTGAACCGCACGTCGTCAAAGTAAGATTCACCCTTGCCCTCGTGCAGCAATCTTATTTGCAGGCCGGTGGCTTCTGAAACCGGCGGGATATCGACCACCAACTTCTTCCATCCCGTCGAGCCGGTTATCGGCTGCGATTTGAAGGCCTTTCCGCCCTTGAGTTTTATGCACTCCAGCACCGCCCCTTTGCCGTCCAGGGCCTTTGTCTTTACGTATGCCGTTACACGGTATTTCCCACCCTTCTCCAACATTGGATATACCTTTGTGTGCAGCGCCGGTTCCCACCAGCACTTTGAGGATTTCAAATTCCCGACGCATTTAAGCGACCGCTTGCCGCTGCGGGCGACGCCGGTGCACCACTCTGCGTCAAGGATGTCGCCGAAGACGTCCCAGTACCCGGCCTTGTCCGTTTTGGTCAGGTCTATCGCCTTCTCGAAGTCGCAGACCTTGTCCGGCTCGAACCGCGGACGAGCATATTCCTGCTTTTCCTGATCGGTGTATTTCCTTACGCGTCCCGCCTTGACGATCGGCGCTGAGCGATTGCCGTCGTACCGGCACAGTCGATACCGGATGCTGAGCCTGTCGGAGCAGTGCCCTAAAATGTTGTTGAAAAGCCGGCCCAGGTAGAGGCTGTCCAGCGAGGCCGATATATGGCCGTAACTGTTGAGGCCGGTGGCGTCCATGAATTCAATGACGGGATTAACCCCATCCGAATCACCGAAATAGCCCAGAAACGCGCCTTTTCGGGGGAAGTATTGCCGGGCCTTGTCCGGCGCCATAAGATAATTGAAGGGTATCTTTGTAAATTTCCCGTCCCGGTCCCTGTACACGCAGCACTTCCACTTGTCCGGCGTCTTGAATTTCAGCCGGCAACATTCCGAAGGCGGATAGACGAGTTTTTTCCAACTAACGTAGTACCATCCTTCTATCAGGAATCTCTCTTTCACGAGCGTGGATTCGACTTCGTAGAGGTAACTGTCAAGCGTCCTGCTGTAGGTTATTGTTATTTTCGTCGCGCTGCTGTAATACCTGCCGGCGGAACGACCATTAATCGTCACCTCCAAGGCAGAAGGCTTGTCCTGCTTGACCGAAACGGCCTCCAGTGTCGTTACCTTCCCCCTGCCGCCTCGCCAGGATATGTCCCAGTCCTTTATCAGGGCCTGCCCGCCGGGGACGAGCACCACCGACTTGAGGTGGAAGCCTTTGAGCCGGGCAATCGGCCTGCCACAGTCGTAGATAACCCCGTCGCTGTGGGAAAAATTGGGTTTGTAACCGCCGGAACCTACCGAAGCACCGACGGTGCATCCCGACAGGAAAACCATCGCCAATGCCAACAGGGTCGCCAGACTAATCAGAATTTCCACGGCTCTTTGCCTCCGGTATGTCACGATCCTTCTTCCTGAACTGCGTGTCAGGTTTGTCATCCCATGTTACCTCGTCGTATCTCAGAACATCCCCTTCAAGCATCACATTGTCGAACCAGGAAACGCCCGTCCCTTCGTGGCACAGCCGTATGTCCAGCATTGCCCTTTCGACGCCGACGATCTCCAGTTCGACCTTTGTCCATCCGTTCGTGCCGGTAAGCCTCCTCGAAGTAATCTTCTTCTTGCCGCGAGTAAATTTGTATTCGCCTTTTTCCGGCATCACAAATGGAATGTCTGCCACTATGTAGGCGCCCTTGCCGCGGAGGTTTTCCGTCTTTATCCAGGCAGAGAGTTTGTAAGTCTTGCCCGGTTCGGTCGTAGGCCAAAGCCCGGCGTTGCACGCAAGCGCCCAGTGGCATTTAACGGGCGCGTCCTTCTGCCCTATTCTTATACAGCCCTTACTGCTGCAGCCTTCATTCCTGAGCCAGCGGGTCTTTGATATGTCCCCGAAGGGTCGCCAGATCGCCAGGGAAATCGGGCTTGTCTGGCAGTTTCCCCGCTCGAAGTCGGTAATGAAGTGCGAACCCTTCTTGAATCTCAATGCAGGCCGCTGCCAGTCGGCCATTTCCGCCTCTGTGTATCTGAATTTCGCTTTGCGAATGAGCGCCCGCCCCTTCTCCTGCCCGAAACAGTACACGCGGAACCTCGCCTGGTATTTCCTTCTGCCCTGGGTGGGCTTCATTCTGAGGTGATAGTCGTACCCGGCGTCGCAGATGCCCACCAATGTGTCCTCTGCCGTATTTCCCACAAGTTCGATAACCGGATTGACGAAGGGCGTATCGGCTCCGAAAAAGCCAAACTGAGCGCCGCCCTTTTGAATTCAACGTGGAGTTGCTGAAGGGTGAGAAAGTGGTTGAGCGCTACCTTCAGCCACTCGCCGCTTCTTGCCTGGTAAAGCATGTATTCCCAATAGCACTGGCCCCGACCTACCGGGCCTATGTTGCAGTACTCCATCGCAGCACCGTACCAGTTCTGCCTCAGCCGCTCAGGATCCCAGAAGTCCGACACGTTCTTCCATGATCCCTTCGGGCGGGTCTTCAGTCTTCTCTCCCAGGAAAAGTCGTACACGTAACTTTTCAATTTTTCGTCGTAGGTCAATACCACTTCGATCTTGGCGGCGATGTCCCGGCGATTCTGGAGATTACCTGTGAGGATAAGCCTTTGGGGGGTGCTTCCCTCGGCGAGCGAGTAGTCT
>DAOVLS010000292.1 GCA_030631125.1 Planctomycetales bacterium | reverse complement strand
GGCGGTATGTAACGTTTCAATTTCTGCATGGAAGTATTATGCACATCGTTTTCAATATGCTGGCTTTGTATTTTCTTGGTTTGATCCTGGAGGCGACCTGGGGGCCGAAGCGGTTCCTGGTATTTTATCTGATCTGCGGCGCGATAGCGGGAATGACGCACGTAATACTGACGCCCGTTCTGAATCAATCATGGAATGTTCCTCTTCTGGGCGCTTCGGGAGGGGTCTTTGCAGTGTTGCTGGCCTGTACCGTATTGTTCCCCAATGTTCGCGTGTTGGTGTTTTTCCTGTTTCCCATGAGGTTGTGTATTCTCACAGCAATATTGCTGGTCTTTGCCTTTGTCAACGTGCTGGTGGGAATTGGAGCGGCCATGCAGGGAAAGACCCTCGCCGGCGGTATATCTCACCCTGCCCATCTGGGCGGTGCGGTGGCAGCGGCGGTGTGGATTTGGGTACTGCCGAAACTACGTATGAAACTGCGCTTCGGCCATCGGCCTGCGGGACAGGGACGATGGCAAAAGAAACTCGAACAGCAGCGCCGGCAGCAGGAAGAGATCGACCGCATACTCGATAAAATTCGCAGCGAAGGCATCGGCTCGCTCAACCGGCGTGAAAAGCAGGTCCTGAGAGATGCGACCGAACAGCAACGAAGAGATGACCTGTGAAATACGTTTCCACGCGCGGACAAGTCGAGCCTGTCGAATTCCAGGACGCCGTCCTGATGGGTCTGGCCGAGGACGAAGGACTGATTATTCCCGAATCAATTCCCGACGTCGCGGGCCGGCTTGGGGAATGGAAATCGCTGGGTTATTCCGAGTTGGCGTTTGAAATCCTCAGGCTGTTCGTCGGCGACATTCCCGAAGCCGATCTGAAATCGCTTATCGAAAAGACCTATGGCCGGGCGTTCAACCCCGCACCGGCGGTAACGGTTAAGGTCGGGCCGGTCTATATCCTCGAACTCTGGCACGGACCTACGCTGGCGTTCAAGGACATTGCACTGCAACTTCTCGGCAACCTGTTCGAGTACATCCTTGCCCGAAGGGGCGGCAGTTTGAACATTCTCGGCGCTACCAGCGGCGACACCGGAAGTGCCGCAATCGCCGGATGCCGGGGCAGGGCGGACATCGACATATTCATCATGCACCCAGCCGGACGCGTCTCGCCCATCCAACAGCGGCAGATGACCACCGTCCTCGACGAGAACGTTCATAATATCGCCGTGGCCGGCAACTTCGACGACTGCCAGCGGATTATGAAAACACTCGCAGCCGATCTTGAATTCAAAGGTAAATACTCGCTCGGAGCCGTAAATTCCGTCAACTGGGCAAGAGTTCTGTCGCAGATTGTGTATTACTTCGCAGCCGTTTTTCACGTCCAGTCTGAAACCGGCGCAGAGCAGGTCCGCGTCGAGGTCCCCACGGGTAATTTCGGCGACATACTGGCTGGGTGGTACGCCCGGCAGATGGGGCTGCCGATAAGCCGACTTATCCTGGCAACCAACGAAAACGACATCCTCGCAAGGTTTTTCAGTACCGGCGAATACTCGTTGGGAAAATTATCACAAACGCTTTCGCCCTCGATGGACATCCAGGTAGCCAGTAATTTCGAGCGGTATCTGTATTACAATGTCGGTTGCGATGCGGAACGGCTTCGGGCCTTGATGGATGATTTCGCCCGGACAGGTTTGTTGCGAGTGGAGGCGGAAAACGTGGCCGCAAACACCGCGGCTACGGCACCCATGTCGGTTGATTCAGTCTTTACCGCCGGTGTGGGAACGCAGGAGGACGTGCTGGCGACCATTCGCAGGTATTATGAGCAGTATGATTATCTGCTGGATCCGCACACAGCCGTTGGCGTGGCAGTGGCCGAGGCGATGGGAGTTTTGGACGAGCCGCTCGTCTGCCTGTCCACCGCTCACCCCGCCAAGTTCCCCGATGCCATCAAAAAAGCCACCGGCAAAGACCTCGCTCATCACCCAGCCATTGACGCACTCGTCGATTTACCCACCCGCTGCGCCGAATTGCCCAACGACACTGAAGCCGTGAGGGAGTTTATTGTTAAAACGATTGGATAGTAGTTTCTGTATTTCCGGTACTTGCAGGTGGTATAAAGAGTTGGACGCAAGGTTCGGAAAGAAGCCCAGCCATTCGAATGGCTGGGCTTGTCTGGCACGTTCCGGTATTAAGCAGTAAAATAATCGGATGGTTAAACAGATAAAGAAACAGTTTTAAAGATCATTCAGCAGCGTTTCAGCGAGACCTATGAAATCCATGTCATTTCAGCCTGACTATCGTCACATAGTAGCCGCTGCGACAAACCAGCGGCCGGCGCGTCTGCCGATATACGAACACATCATTGACCCGGTATTTATGGAAAAACTACTGGACAGGCGGTTCGCCGATCTTGCCGAAGGTAACGAATCCGACCTGATGCAGTATTTCCGGCAATACTGTGACTTTTTCAAAGAGATGACCTACGATGCGGTCTCATTCGAGGTCTGCATCACTGCTGTTTTGCCCGGCGGCGGCGCTTTATTGGGCGAAAGGGCTGGGCCGATTCAGTCGCGGGCAGACTTCGAGTCTTATCCGTGGGACGAAGTGCCGAAGATATTCTGGGATTACTCCGAGCGGCGGTTTCAGATGCTCCGCCGGTGTCTGCCTGATGGCATGAAGGCCATCGGCGGAATCGGTAACGGCGTCTTCGAGGTCAGCGAGGACCTTGTCGGTTTTGAGCAACTTTGTTACATGCAGGTGGACGACCCTGAACTGTTCGCCGACTTATACCGTAAGATCGGCGATCTGATATTAGAATTGTGGGCAACGTTCCTGGACCGCCACGGGCAGGACTTCGCGGTCTGCCGCATCGGCGACGACATGGGCTTCAAGACGAGCACGCTGCTCGCACCGAAGACGCTCATCGAACATGTGGTCCCACAATACCGCCGTGTTATTGGTTTGATTCACAATGCCGGTTTGCCGTTCCTGCAGCATTGTTGCGGTAACGTCTTTGATATCATGGACGACCTGATTGCCGCCGGTATCGACGCCAAACATTCCAACGAAGACGCCATAGCGCCCTTTGATGAATGGATCGCACGCTACGGCGGACAGATAGGTCTGTTCGGAGGCATCGACGTTGATGTGTTATGCAGGGAACAACCAGAGGCAGTGTTTGAGAAAGTCGTGGACATGGGCGGGAGGTTCCGCGGGTCCGCCGCCGGATTCGCACTCGGCTCGGGAAATTCGATACCCGACTACGTGCCGGTCGAGGGATACCTGGCCATGATTCGCGCAGCGAAGGAAATTCGCCGCCGCGAAGCGTGATTCGACTTTTCGCCTTCGTTTTTTTCTTATTTGCGGAGTTGGCGACTTATAGGAAAACAGCAATGACAAAAATAGCGATAACCGGAGCGGCCGGGCGGATGGGTCGGCGGATAGCGGCATTGGCGATTGCGTCGGAGCAGTTTGATATTGTTTCGGCTTTGGAATCGACAGGTCAGGAAGCCATCGGACGCGACATCGGCGAATTGGCCGGCGTGGGGGCCTTCGGCGTGAAAGTTACGGAGCAACTTGCCGACTCGCCGCAGGTGCTTATCGACTTTTCCCTTCCCGAAGGGACGATGCGGTGGCTTGAGGTCTGCCGGGAGCATAATATAGCGATGGTCATCGGCACGACCGGTCTGACCGAATCGCAGCAGGCGGAGGTGGCGGACTCTGCCTCGCAGATAGCAATCGTCCATGCAGCCAATATGTCCGTCGGCGTTAACATGCTGCTGAAGGTCGTCGGCGAGGTGGCTTCGGCGCTCGGTGAAGATTACGACGTCGAAATTTCCGAAACCCATCACCGTTTCAAGAAAGACGCCCCTTCGGGCACAGCCATCGCGTTGGCGAAGGCTGTTTGCGACGCGACGGGCAGGCAGTACGGCGAGTCGGCTGTTCTTGGCAGGGGGGGTAAAAGCCCTCGTCGCCCCGGCGAGATAGGTATGCACGCCGTTCGACTGGGCGATACGGTCGGCGAGCACAGCGTCCATTTCGGCTGCCTCGGCGAGACGGTAACGATCTCACATTCCGCCCACACACGCGACACGTTCGCCCGCGGCGCGCTTCGAGCAGCCTTATGGCTTGCCGGGAAGAAGCCCGGGCTTTACTCTATGCAGGATGTGCTGTTCGGTAAAACCGGATTATAAGGAGTAATGCAATGATACAGTTACAATGTCCGAAGTGCGGTAATGTTTCGGAACTCGCCGACGCCCAGGCCGGTC
>DAOVLS010000306.1 GCA_030631125.1 Planctomycetales bacterium | reverse complement strand
TTGTGCGATGAGAGCATCGGCGGGGTCGGCGTCATTATATTGGCAGCCCTGGTCGTCGCAGCCGCCGTTGTGATGTTGAAACTGCGTTTGTCTTTCGCAGCCTTGCGAAAAATCTTTATCATCGCAAGCGTCGTATGCTTCGCCGCGACGGCGACCGTTGCGGTAATCGGCCTGGAATTGCTCAGCGACCTCATCCGCGAGCACGGAATCGTCGAGTGGCTCGCTGTCGATTTCCTGCTGGCGGCGTGCGTAATCGGGATCATTGCAACCGTCCGCATCGCCCGGCAAGGCAGACCTTTGCCCATAGGCCTGTTCCTGGCATATGGATACTTCGTAGCCTTTTACCGCGAATCGGAATGGGGCGCAGCGTTTTATGGCGGCCAGCGCCTCTGGCGAAGACGACACCTCATCAACCCGCGAGCATACTGGGACATATCCTATTTTGATAAGTTCAGCCGGAAACTCGACAACCTGCACCCGCCCGAAACGCTCTACGCCGTGCACCTGATTACGGCTGGGCTGATAATCCTGCTCGGTGCGATTGCCGTTGTCTATATCATCCGCCATCGCCAAGCCTTTATTAAGCAACTGCGGAAACTGCCGACGACAACTTACGGGCGATACTTCCTCCTCGGCCTGGGCGGATACCTCGGCGCGCACGTGATTGGCAAGATTATTCATTGGATTCACGAAGCGATGCACGTAACGGGCTTCCCCCACCGTCTGGTAGAAGAGCCTCTGGAACTCTGGGGCGCAATGGCGTTTTTCTTCTCCATGCTCGCGATGTGGCGTGCAGGCGAGAATAACCCGCAACAGGCCGGAGATGTTACACGGTAGCATCTATCCCAATCCAGGGCATGCTTGCCTGACGGCCTGGAGGATTCTTTGGGCGGCTTGTATTGCTTTTTCGGCTTGTTCAACGGTTACGTGCTGGAGTCCGCCGTAGTCTCCCGTATTTCTAAGCGTGTGCAGAGAGCGATAGTCAGGACCCAGGTCGGCGGGCCATCGCCCGGATTTCACCAGGTCCCTATGTACCGCAGCCTCCACGCCGGAATGCTTCTTGAATGTTTTTCCTTCCATAGCCAACATGGCGCTGGCCGCATAAAAGGCGGCATAATATGCCCTGGATGCCGCCGCGTTCGTAATCTTCCTGTTTCGCATCATTGCCGGCTGTTTGCAACGCCCTGTCGGCACGGCGCAGCAGGTCAATGGCGTACTCGTTCATACCGCAATTCCTTCCCGCCGGGCGTCTGCGTAGAGAGGCGCATCGCCTTTTTCGTAATCCCTGACATCAACGGGCATCGCATCGATGGTGCGACCGATTTCCAGCATCAGCGGGTAAAGAACGTCAGCGGCGACCTTGACGTCTGCCCATGAGGTTATCGGACCATCAAGTAATACAAGCACGTCGATGTCGCTGTAAGGATGAGCGTCGCCTCGCGCCTCTGATCCGTAAAGCACCACACCGCGAAGCCGGTCTCCGTACGCCGCCTGAAGACGGGTCTTGATTTCCTTCAAAAGATGCTCTCTGGTCATTGGTCAACCCTTTTCCATTAACGAACCAGCGCCTGTAAACGTGTGTGTATCGACGAGATTATTTTTCGTTACGTTCATTCTACGGTAATCGTTCCGTCGGTACAACTGCCTGACGTGCGACCATCTAATCACTCGACCGTAACGGACTTTGCGAGGTTGCGGGGTTTATCGACGTTGCAGCCGCGGGCTATGGCGGCGTGATAGGCCAAAAGTTGCAGCGGTACGACGGTCAGCAGAGGCTGGAGCGCCGGTGGGCAGTCGGGGACGTAAAAGACGTGCTCGGCATAACGCGCGATTCGCTCGTCGCCTTCTGTGGCAACTGCGATGATCGTCCCGCCGCGGGCGCGGACCTCCTCGATGTTGCCGATAATCTTGTCGTACGTCCCGCATCTCGGGGCGATGAACACCACAGGCATACCCTCGGTTATCAGCGCGATGGGTCCGTGCTTCATCTCGGCCGCCGGCAGGCCCTCGGCGTGGATGTAACTGATTTCCTTCAGTTTCAACGCGCCCTCCAGCGCGACCGGATAGTTGTATCCCCGCCCGAGGAACAGCCAGTTGTCGCGATCGACACATGCATCCACAGCCTGTTTAATCGCGTCCGACTGGGCGAGGACCGTTTCGATCTTATCGGGAATGGCTTGAAGTTCTTCCATGTACTGCTTCAGCGCCGTTTCGGACATAAATCGCCGCCGACCCAGGTGCAGGCTTATCAGCGTCAGGACGGTCAGTTGCGCGGTGAAGGCTTTGGTGGAGGCGACGCCGATTTCAGGCCCGGCGTGGAGATAGACCCCTGCGTCGGTCTCGCGTGCGATGGTCGAGCCGACGGCGTTGACCACGCCCAGCGTCAGCGCGCCCTTATGTTCCGCCTCACGAAGGGCAGCCAGCGTGTCGGCTGTCTCGCCGGACTGGCTGACGGCGATGACTACCGTGCGGTCCTCGATTATCGGGTTGCGATAGCGGAACTCGCTGGCGTACTCGACCTCGGCCGGTATCCGCGCCAGGTCCTCGAAGAGGTACTCCCCGACCAGCCCGGCATGCCAGGCCGTCCCGCAGGCCGTAAGGATGATGCGGCGGGTCTTGACCAACTCGCGCGAAAGATGTGCGATGCCGCCCAACTGGATGCGCCCTTCGCGCAGGTCCAATCGGCCCCGGCAACTGTTCCGCAATGCCTCAGGCTGCTCGAATATCTCCTTGAGCATGAAATGCTCATAACCGCCCAGCGCGATCTGCTCCAGCGACCACTCTATCTGCTGGACCTGCTTGGAGACGGGCACGTTGTCGGTCGTCAGCGTTCGCAGGCCGGCTTCGTCTATCACGACCATTTCGTTGTCGTTGAGATAGACGACGTTGACGGTGTGCTCGACGATGGCCGATGCGTCCGAGGCGACGATGTATTCATCGGCTCCGACGCCGACGATCAGCGGCGAACCTTTCCGGGCGGCCACGATCATCCCAGGCTCGTCTGCACAGACGACCGCCAGGCCGTAAGTGCCCGCCACCTCACGCAACGCCTGCTGAACCGCCCGAGGCAAATCACAACCGTTGTCGCCGTTCCGGTAGAACTCGCTTATCAGGTGAGCCAACACTTCCGAATCCGTCTCGCTGGTGAATGTATGGCTCTTTTCTTCGAGCACCTGCTTGAGTGCGGCATAGTTTTCGATGATGCCGTTATGGACGACGGCGATCCTGCCGGTGCAATCGGTGTGCGGGTGGGCGTTTTCCTCGGTGGGCGGGCCATGGGTCGCCCAGCGGGTGTGGGCGATGCCGACGGTGCCGGAGACGGCCTGGGTCTCGTCGAGCCGCTCAACCAGGTTTGTAATTCGACCGGCCGACTTGCAGAGGTGCAACTCCCCGTCGCGGATGATCGCGATGCCGGCAGAGTCGTAACCGCGATACTCCAGCCGCTTCAGGCCCTCAATCAAAATCGGCCTGGCGTCCTTGCTTCCGACGTAACCTACTATTCCGCACATGATAAATATCCTATCGACCAATGGCAGGGGCGGGTTGGGAAAATATGTAATCCGTAATTCGTAATCGGTATTCCGGTGTTCCGGTCCGTGGTACTGAGCGGAATCCCGATGAGCGCCGGGCGAATGGAACCAAACGCCTGCCTGCCGGTAGGCAGGGAACGAAACGGAACCAAACGGAACGAAACGGAACCAAACGGAACCATTCGGAACGAATGGGAACCGTTGGGAACCATTGGGAACCATTGGGGCCGATTCGGGCCGAAAGCGAAATTTGTAACTCTTTTCGCAGTAAGGACTTACGGTTTTCGGGGTCGTTTTTTCGGGCCTGGTTCAAAAACTGGTACTCCTGGGTAACAATTCGAGGAGCCGAATTACTGGTGGAACAGGTTTGCAACCTGTTCGTCTCCGGACTGGTGGGCGTGCACAGGTTACAAACCTGTGCCACCAAAGTGTTACCCTGAATTGAACCAGGCCTTTTTTCGTCCGTTTTCAAAAATAGTCCACGGATTACCCGCCTTCGCCAGGCTACGGCGTGGCAAGCACGGATTACACGAATCGACAGACCAAAGCCGGCAGATGAGCGCAGCAAATCTGCCGGAAATCGGTTCATCGGTTTTTCTTTT
>DAOVLS010000069.1 GCA_030631125.1 Planctomycetales bacterium | reverse complement strand
TTGTGAGGCCGATATGAGCAAGGACGAAAAACCCTATTTCGTGCATGAGAGCAGTTACGTCGATGAAGGCGCCGTTATCGGCGAAGGCACGAAGGTCTGGCACTTCAGCCACGTTATGAGCGGTGCGGTCATCGGCAAAAAATGCTCCATCGGGCAGAACGTCAACATCGGCGGCAAGGCTGTCCTCGGCGACAACGTGAAGGTTCAGAACAACGTCTCCATCTACGACAACGTTACGCTGGAGGACGACACGTTCTGTGGCCCGAGCATGGTCTTCACCAACGTTTTCAATCCCCGCAGCCACGTTTCGCGCAAGGATGAATACATGGACACGCTGGTCAGGCGCGGCGCGACCATCGGGGCCAACGCGACGGTTATCTGCGGCAACACGATAGGGCGTTACGCCTTTATCGGGGCCGGTGCGGTGATTACAAAGGATGTGCCGGACCACGCACTTATGTACGGCAACCCAGCCGCCCGGCATGGATGGGTCTGCCAGTGCGGCGAAAAACTGGACCTCGCCGGCGACCAGGCCACCTGTTCAAAATGCGGCGCAAAGTATAAACTTATCGACGATACGCTCCAACCGGCATAGTGCTACATTTAGAGAAAGGATCTAATCGAAATGCAGGTTCCACTGTTAGATTTGAAGGCGCAGTACGCGACGATTAAAGACGAGATGGCCCCGGCTTTGCAGTCCGTTATGGACAGTCAGTATTTCATCAACGGACCGGAGGTCAAGGAACTGGAAAAGGCGGTGGCTGAGTACAGCGATTGCACCGTAGCCGTCGGCGTCTCCAGCGGTACCGACGCGCTTCTGGCCGCCCTTATGACATTGGGCATCGGCGCCGGCGACGAGGTAATCACCACGCCGTACACCTTCTTCGCCACGGCAGGGAGCGTCTGGCGAACCGGTGCGAAACCCGTATTCGTCGATATCGAGCCGGAAACGTTTAACATCGACCCGGCGAAAATCGAAGCCGCTATCACGAAAAAGACCAAGGCAATTATGCCGGTTCACCTCTTCGGACAGATGGCCGAGATGGACCCGATTATGGAAATCGCCCAAAAACACAACCTGTACGTTGTTGAGGACGCTGCCCAGAGTATCGGCTCGACTTACAAAGACAGGAAGGCCGGTTCCATCGGGACGGTCGGGTGCTTTAGTTTCTTCCCGTCCAAGAACCTCGGCGGCCTCGGCGACGGCGGAATGATAGTTGCGCAGGACGCCGAACTGGGCGAGAAACTCGCGCAGTGCCGCAACCACGGCTCAAAACCGAAGTATTATCACAAGTGGGTCGGTGGGAATTTTCGGCTGGACACGCTCCAGGCAGCGGGGCTTATCGTCAAATTGCGACATCTCGATTACTGGTCCGAAGGCCGGCGCGCCAATGCCGCCAAATACGACGCACTCTTCGCCGATTTCGAACCCGTAAAAACGCCGATAATCCGCGATTACAACGTTACCATTTACAACCAGTACGTCATTCGCGTGCCGCAGCGAGACGATCTGCGGGCGTTCCTTAAGGAGCAGGGCATCGGTTGCGAGGTGTATTATCCGCGAAGCCTGCACGAGCAGGAATGCTTCGCCGAGTTGGGCTACAAGCGAGGCGACTTCCCGGAATCGGAAAAAGCCGCCGACGAGACGCTGGCCCTTCCGGTCTATCCGGAACTGACCGACGAGCAGATTCAATACGTCGCCGGGAAGGTTAAGGAATTTCCGGGATGAAGCGCCGGAGCAGCAAACGTTAAAAGTGCCCTGATTTTTGCGGTCTTTTGCAATACTGGAGGGCGAATCAATAGAGACGATTCTAATGTCAGGGACGCGGCACAATCGAGATACCCGAAAGTGTTTTGATCGGCGCTCGGACCCTGGACGATTTGGGGGACTGGTGTGGCTGCACACGCCCCCCGGTTCCTGGACAGGATGCGGCGTATTCGCGACGACGAAGACCTTGCCGAAAAAGGTAAGGACTTGACGGAGATACTGAAGCGGTGGTCTGTTGAGTGATAGTATTGCCTTCCGCCGGAGTCGGACCCGGAACAACTCGACAGTACCGTTCGTCGGAGGAATTCGCTGTTCGGTGGTTTTAATGAGCGCTCTATTAATCAGCATCATAGGTCCTCCTGCCGTCGGTAAGACGACGCTGGCAGAAGCGATGGCGAAAGAGTTGCCTGCGGAGATCATTTATGAAGATTACGCGGGCAACCCTTTCCTTGCCGATTTTTTCCTTGGGCGGAAGGAGTTTGCTCTGCCGGCCCAGTTGTATTTCCTGTTCTCCCGCCTGTCGCAGTTGAGTTCAGGTGCGTTGTCCGGCGAGACGGTCGTCAGCGATTACGGCTTTTGCCAGGACGCGGTTTATGCGGCTGGGAATTTGTCGAAAGACGATCTGGCGGTTTATCATCGTCTGGCCGGGGCTGTGGTCGAAACGGTCAAGCCGCCGGACTTGCTGATTCACCTGGACGGGAGTGAGGATATACTGTTGGAGCGGATTGCCCGCCGGGGTCGGCGATACGAAAAGGCCTTCGACGCTGATTTTCTTACCCGGATGCGCGATGCGTATCGAGAAGTTGTCGCAGCCGCTGATTGCCCGGTTATAAATATCGACGTCGGCGAGGTCGATTTGCGCCAGGAGTCGTCGCGGGCGGAACTGGTCCGTAACATTCGGGAGGTGTTGTAAGTGAACGTAGCGAAGACCATTGAGGAAATTCGTCGCCTCATCGCCGGCGCGCGTGCAGGTGGGGCGGGTAGTGTCGGCCTTGTGCCGACGATGGGCGCTCTGCACGAGGGGCATTACAGTTTAATAGATGCTGCCCGGCGCGAGTGCGATTTCGTCGTGGTGAGCATCTTCGTTAATCCCACGCAGTTCAGCCCGAACGAGGATTACAGGCAGTATCCCCGCCCGATTGAAGACGACCTTGCCGGTTGCGAAGCCCGCGGCGTCGATGCGGTTTTTATCCCGTCGGCGGAGGAAATGTACCCGGCCGGATTCGCTGCAACCGTCAGCGTCGCGGGACTTACCGAACCGATGGAAGGGCGGCGCAGGCCGGGGCATTTCGACGGCGTCTGCACGGTCGTCGCCAAACTCTTCAACATCGTCGCGCCGGACGTCGCTTATTTCGGGGCAAAGGATTATCAGCAGGCAGCCGTTATTAAACGAATGGTCGCCGACCTGGACATGCCTTTGCGGGTTGAGGTCTGCCCGACGGTCCGCGAAGCCGACGGGCTGGCGATGTCGAGCCGGAACGCATACCTGGCTGAAAATGAGCGTGCCCAGGCGTCGGCCTTGTTCGAATCGCTGCGACTGGCCGAGCGGCTCATCCGTGAAGGCAAGAGAAACGCCGCCGAGATAATCGAGGGCGTTCGCCGCCTCCTGGCCGATAATGCCCCGATGGGCGAGGTCGATTACATAGCAGTTATTAAACCCGACAACCTCGAACCCGTCGAGATAATCGAGAGCGATGTGGTTATCGCCCTGGCGGTGAAATTTTCATCGGCCAGGCTCATAGACAATATGCGTGTGGACCTGCCGAAGGAGAACCGGTAGGATAAGTCGCGCGAAATTGCCAATTGTCAATTGCCAATTGAAACAGCGTCCCGCTGCCCTTTTGGCCAATTGGCCAATTGGTAATTGGAAATTGGCAATTGATATGCAGCAGGTAATTATAGATTTCGGCAGGATAAGCATCTTTGGGCATCCCTTGGGTCTGAGCATCTGCGAAAGTCTGCTTACGTTCATTTTTGGATTTACTTTGGGAGTTCTGTTTCTCCGTTGGTTGATCCATACCGGTCAGGATGAAAACGGGGTTGTCGTCCCTTTAATATGGCTCGTCGTAGTGGGGTTAGTCGTTTTTAAACTGCGTCCGATTACGCTTTCCTTCTACGTTTGTGCCCTGACAGCAGTTTCAGGTTTCATTGTCGGATTGCTACTGGGGCACTGGCGTGTGATGCGATGGAGTAAGGTACCCGATGCGGCTGTCAGTATCGTTGTGCTTGTGGCGACCGTGGGCTACCTGGCATACGGGAGAAGTATCGCCCCGCGTATCTACGGCTACGGCCTGATGCTCGTGCTGGGATTTATTTGCGCGACTTATCTGGCACGCCGGCGCGCGAAGCGGTTCGGCGAAAGCCCGGATGTGATTGTAACGCTTGGTCTGCTGTCGCTGGTTGGCGGGATTATCGGCGCTCGTCTGGCGTTCGTGATAGAGAAATGGGATGAACAGTTCGCCGGGCGCGCGGGCCGGTTCGGTGAAATCCTGAATGTAACCTCCGGCGGGCTGATATATTTCGGCGGGGTGGTCCTGGCGGTCGCGTTGGTTCTGGTATATCTGCGGGTAAAGCGGTTGCCGATTCGCAGGTATCTGGATATCCTTGCCCCGGTCGTGATGCTTGGTCTGGCGTTCGGCCGGATGGGTTGCACGCTGAACGGCTGCTGCTACGGCGGGAGGTGCCGGGCGGATTATTCTTTGGCGATGCGATTTCCATACGCCTCCCGCCCGTTGCTGCTGCTGGATAAGGGTGCCAACGACTTCGGCGCCGCGTCGGTCTCGCCGGTCTTTTTCCACCAGGTCGCCGTCGGGCCTGAACGGTCAGGCCTGGCTGTCGAAGACCTGCCGGGGTGGCTGTTCGTGCGGGACTCGACCGGTTTACCCCTCCGCAACATCCGCGGCGGTCCGATCCTGAAATCCCCTTCAGAACTGACGTTCGAGCAGGCGCGCCAGGCTGGCGAACTGCGTTCGCTTCCGGTCCAGCCGGCCCAGGTGTTCGGGGTGGTCAACGCCTTTGTCATCACGGGTCTGCTGCTGTGCTTCTCGCGCCTGCGTCGGCGGGAGGGGCAGGTCTTCGCGCTGATGCTGATATTGTATCCGATAACGCGATTTGCTCTTGAAGGCATTCGCGGCGATAATCCGCATAACCTTCTTCGGCTGGAATTAACGCACAATCAGTACACTTCAATTGGTATGATGGTTGTCGGGCTGGTGCTTTTTTTCGCCTTGCGGTATTTTCAGGCGAGCGCCGGACCATTTTGGCAGGAACGAGCACCGGCGACTGAACCCGTCAGGCGACCGGGCAGGACAAAACAACGAGAAAGGAAACGCTGATGAACAGGAAAAATTTTGCAGTTACGGTGATTGCTTTGTGTGTATCGACGTCGATGGTCGTTGCTCAACCCACTGATAGTGGGGCAGGCCGGTCGATACCGAAACTGGTTTCTAATGCGTCCGGCGCGATGGCGCGTCTGGAGTTCGTTATCGACAGAAGGATTGTTCCGCCCCAGCGGCGCAGCGGGCAGTGTGTCTGCATAGATGCGTCGAAGAGGTTGTTCCTGACCCGCGACGTACCTACGGGCGTCCCTGCCGGCGAGTTGAAGGATTTCACTCTCGTTACCGCCGGCGTCGGAGGTAAGCGGATCAAGGCCGAGTTCGTCGGAACGGACCCGGAAACAGGTCTGTCGTTTATCCGCGCCGCCGCCGCCGGGGGGCATAAGTTTTCGGGCGTCCGGTTCGTCCGCATGTCCAATCTCCGCCTGGGGCAGCGGGTTATATCGGTCGGTCTGCTGGGGCCTCAGACCGGTAACACGCCCTACCTCGGAACCGGTATGGTTTCGTCGGTGGTTCGCCTTCCGCAGCAACTTGTCTATGTCAGCGGCGAACTTACGAATTCCTCCTCGCCGGTGTTCGCCGAAGACGGCCGGGCCATCGGGATCGTCGCCGGGCAACTACCCGTGGAGTACCGGATGATGTTGCAAGGCCGATGGGTCAACATAGGACTGGCCGGAAGTCAGACCGGGAAATTCTTTATGCCTGTCGAGGAGTTTATCGGCGCTTTGAGCGAGCCTGTGGGCGCAAGAAGGTTACCGTGGACTGGTATTGTGAAGTTTCATTCTGTCGGGGCCGAACAGGCGGGGACCATAAAGAACCTCGGCGGCGCACCGGCGGTGCTTATCGGGCAGATCATTCCCGATAGCCCCGCCGTCAAGGCCGGCATCAAGCAGGCCGACGCCATAGTGGCTTTCGAGGGTAAGCCGCTGGAAAAACTGGCTGTACCTGAATTCGTCGTTGCCGAATTCGCAAGGCAGTTGCTTCGCCGCAAGGCCGGGCAGAAGGTTTCGCTGACGCTGCTGCGAAAGGGCGAGCGGAAAGTGGTGCAGTTGACCCTCGCGGCGATGCCGAGAAGGTCTGACGAAGCCGCCCATTACTATAACAAGTCCCTGGGCATGGTCGCGCGCGACATGGTGATGTGGGACCGGCATATCGGGCGGGACAAGCCGCTGCTGGAGAAGGGCGTGGTCGTAACGATGGTCCGCCGGGATTCGCCCGCCGCCCGAGGCAAACTCCGCCCCGGGGACCTTATTACCGCCGTTAACGACAGGGCGACGCAGTCATCCGATGCGCTGGGGAAAATGCTTGACGCTATGGCAAAGGCGGGAAGCAAAAAACCGATTAACTTCATCGTCAGGCGAGGCGATAAGCCCGAAGCACTGACAATCACTCCGGAATAGTAAATACAGAAGCCGTCAGCGATCAGCAATCAGCGATCAGCAAAGACCGAATCGATGAAATCGGCGGCTGACTGCTGAACGCCTGGAGGCTGAATGCTGAAGGTGGCGACGATGAGCAAATGGATTGGAACAGCGGTAACAGCGGGTGGGGGAGTATTGCTTTTGTGGGCCGGCATGAGGGGGCTTTTCGGCAGGTTCGCTCCGGCGGTATTGCCTGCTGATTCATTGGGGCTGATTTGTGCGTTGGCGTTGCTTGTGGTTGGTGAATGGTTGTGCTGGCGAGCGGTTGCCCGCCATACCCGTCCGCCGGCGCAGGCGGGACGCCTTGCCGGTATAATCGGTGTGGTTATGATGGGCACGCTGCTTCTGGCTGCGGGCATCCTGTCAATTCGCGTCTATGGAATATCCTGACGTTGGGAGGTTCGGCATGACGAATCGAGTGTTGTCGTTGCTTTGGATTATTGTTGTCCTTCCAGTTGTCGCCGGCGCCGAAGCGCCGGTGCAGTCGCTCCGGGACCGCCTCGGAGCCCAAAGTCTCGCACATGATGCAAGGTCATTGTGGCACATGCGCGCCGGAACGACGCCGACGAGGGTAGGCAGGACTCTGACCCTGCTGCGATATGCCAGACGGCTTTACCCTTCCGGCGAGGAGGCGAACCGTCAACTGATCGACCTTTACGAAGGGATAGGGGACCTGAAGTCCGCTGCCGCTGCAGCAGGGGCCTGCGTCGAGGTGTCGCCGGGCGACTATGCCTGCGGAGTCCGATGGATTCGACTGACACTCCAGAGGCTCAATACAGCCGATAAACGCATCGGTTTTCTCAGGTCGGTTACCGATAATAAGAAACTCTCGCCCGGTATCCGCGCCGCCGCCGCCGTCGGGCTGGGGAAGATTTACCGGGGCCAGGGACTTGGCAATAAGGCCCGGCTGGTTGTTGAAGAAGCGCTGCGCTTTGACGCTCACGAACCGGCGGCGCTGCAAATGCTGACGCAAATTACCAAGCGGACCGCGCCGTCCGACGTGTTCGTCTCGACCCTCGGCGTTTTCGGGTCGAACCCCCGCAGCCTGTACACGACCCATAGCCTGGCGCAGTCGCTTCAGGACGCCGGACTGTACGACAAGGCGATGCCTTTTTATGAGCACGCCATCGCCATTGCCGAAGCGACTCGTCCGCCCGACGACGAAACCGAAGCATTGCTGATCGGTTACTTCAACGCAATGCTTGACGCAGGTCAGGCTGAAAAGGCGATTACATTTTTCACCCCGCACCTGAAGCGTTACGGCCGGAGCCTTAAACTGCTCGGACTGATGGTCGAGGCATGCCGATCTCTCGGAAGAGGCGAGAAGGCAGCCTCTTACGTCGAGGTCATGGCCGGGATTTACAAACCCCTTGCCTCGCCCGGCGTGAAGTTGAGCGGGTCTATGGCCGCCGAACTGGCGTGGTTCAATCTCGTCTTTCGTTCCCGCCCTGCCGATGCGATTCAGTGGGCCAAGTCGGCGGCGTTGTCGGAGGGGGATAATCTATACGTCCAGCGTGTCCTCGGTGCGGCGGAACTGTCCGTCGGGCAGGTTGATTCCGGGACGAAACGATTGGCTCGACTGGTCGAAAAGGATCCCTACGCCGCCGCTGTCCTGGCGGGATACTATTACCGCAACGGCAAAGCGGACGAGGGGCGAAAGGTGCTTCTCCGGGCCGGCGGCGACATTCGCACAGGACCGGCATGGCGGGCGTTGAAGGCCGTCGCCGCCGCCAGCAAGGTCAAACTCCCGCCCGTACCATATGCCCAAAAGATGAAAAACGCACTGGCTGAACTACCGGCGCATCTGCTCGAAATGGGCAGGTACCCGGAGCGGTTCGTCCGTGTGAAATTAATCGCGACGAAGACCAAAGTAGCCCCGTGCGAGTTCGTGGCCGTTACTGTCGTAATGCAGAACATCTCGAAACATCCGGTCCCGGTGGGGTTGGCGGGGTTGTTCAATCCGTCGGTATTTTTAAGCGTGGAAGTGGAAGGTCCGGTCAAGGCAAACTTTCCTGACCTGACGCTTATGACCCTGCCTATGCCGAAATATCTCGAAGCCGGAAAAGAAGTTTCCCAAACAATTCGTGTGGATGTCGGTGAAGTCGAAGACCTGCTTGCCTCCTGGCCGACGGCGGAAGTGAAACTTTCAATAAGCGCCCTGCTGGACCCGCTTCAGGACGGGAAGAAGTTGTTCTCCTCGGCGCCGGGGATAAAAATCACTCCGGTAGCAATTCGCCGCGCCCCGCTGTTCGACGTTTCCGGCGGCGAGAAGTCCGCCCGGTTTGCGCTTGGGTATATCGTTCGGGACCTGAAGCAAGGTTCACCGGCGGAGCAGATGCGGGCGGCCCGGCAGACGGCGTCGCTACTGGGATACGTTTGCAGAAGCGAAGTGGGCAAGACCAAGCCGGTTTTACCGAAGGTCCTGACCAGGCCCATACTCATGAGCATGACGAAGGCGTTTCTGGAGGCCCGCTCGCCCGTCGTTCGCGCCGAGATGCTGGCAGCCCTTCGATACGTTGACCTCGACGCGCAGATTATCTCGCTGATGGGGCCTAGGATTCAGGACGCCGACGCCATGGTTCGGATGCGGCTGATAGAACTGCTTGCTACGAAACGGACGAAAGGCTGCCGGACACTACTGGACCATTTCGCCGCCGACAGCGACGAACTGGTCCGCGAAATGGCAAAGGCCCTCGCAAAGCGATGAAATTGCCAATTGCCGATTGTCAATTGCCAATTGACAGAAGGAATCGGCTTATATTCTTTCAATTGGAAATCACTACTGTCCGGTTAAAGTTAGGCGAATTTAATATAACCAATAAAATAGCATAATGTTATGTAAATTTACAACCTGTATCGATTTCAATTTGACGCTAGCATCGGGCTGCACTTC
>DAOVLS010000362.1 GCA_030631125.1 Planctomycetales bacterium | reverse complement strand
TCGCATAGCGAGCGTCGCACCCCGGCCGGGGCCATACCCAATGTCGCGTGCAATGCAGCATAATACAAGTATCGTAAGAGATTCTTCCCGTTTTTCCAACGATATTCCGCGCCGGACTCAATCCTCCAGCGCCGCTTTGGCGGTCTTTGCAATCCACCTGGACACATCAGGACTTGGCAGCAGTCCATGTTTGGCGGCGACGATGTCCTTGCCTTTGAGCGGATTCGGCAGCGCCATTCCGTGGATTCGTGTCGGGCGGCTCATGAACCGCTTGTGCATCCCGGCTGCTCCCATCGAGACGTAACATCCCACCAGCAGAACTCGCTTTCGATTCTCGGCGGCAGTCATAATGGCCGGGACGCCGTAGGCACGATAGCCCTGCCCGACGTGGACGTATGCCCAATCGGCGCAGGTTATGCCCGTCTTTCCGCAGATGTTGTACGTAATCCGTTTCATCAGGGCGTCCCAGTAGGGCTTGAGACCGTCGTCGCCGTGGGCCAGGACGACAACGGCTTCGGCGGCGGGATTTTTCGACAGTTCCTTCACTCGCGCCAGCATTGTCTCGACCAGCAGGTCGCCGCTGTCGAGCGTGGACGTGATGGTTATAGGTAGTTTGCTTTTGACGATGGTCGCACCCTCTGCGGCGAGGTCGGCCTTCATCTTCTCGTCGCTGTAGAGACCCAGCAGGGCGGGGATGTCCCAGTGCGAATGGCTCGACGGGGCGATAAGCAGCGGCACTGCCACGATCCGGCTGCAACCGGCCTGTTCCATCTCGGCGACACCGTCAGCCACCGATGGCCTGGCGAACTCCATCAGTACGACCTTGACCTTTTTGAACGGACTGTTTGGGCCGAGGGCCTTGATTACCTGCTTTTCAAGAGCCAGGACGGGCTTGTTCCACGCCGGCATCGGCGCGCCGTGTGCGATAACCAACAGTCCGGCGGAGCCGTCAGCCGCTACCGCCGACGGTGCATTGGCGGCAATCGGCTCGCTTTTTGTACCGCAACCAACCGTAATGACTAAAACAATCGCAAGAAACACTCCGATCAATGAGTGTCTGTAAAGATTCTTCATAATATCTTCCTTTCAATAATTTTTTACATCCGTTCCGTGTGAAAAGAATCGACACTCTTGCGAAGCGGCAAACCGTGCGGCTTGCCGCTTCGCCATGTTTTTCTCTGACAGAGACAGACACTTCAATCCCTTCCTGCCCATTATGGTGTTACCCTCGCTCCCTTTGACCGCGGCGAATTGTCGAAGACCTGGTTGACGTGGAAAATCATTACGATCGAGTCTCGCGGCGACTTGCCGTGGAAGTAATCGTGCAGGAGATTGACGTACGTAAGGATGTCCCGATGGTACTGCGAGGCCGTTTCGTCCGC
Source organism: Planctomycetales bacterium (assembly GCA_030631125.1). Next base: position 1,991 of record DAOVLS010000362.1, on the reverse strand, counting down.
CGGATGCACCAGTTGGCAGATCGCCCGCACCTCGTAACTCGGAATGTCCAGAAAGACTATCGAGACGGAAGGATCGGCTATGATGTTGAGGAAAGTGTGTGTCTGGCGTTTTTTCGTCGTGTAGAGTTCCAGCGAGCAGAGTTTTGTCCTGTCGATGAAATCCTTTGCCTGGCGGAACCCCTTGAGTACGTTTATCTTTTCTTTAGGGGATGCCTTCCGGGTGGAGCGGAGTTTCTTGATTGCTTCCTTGATTTTGTCTTTTCTAGGCAGGAATCCTATGCCCTTGAATGCGTTGTTGATGCTGAAGTCGGCGTCGTCTCTATGTCCGCCTTTTGTGGCGACGGCCCCGAAGTGGTGACCTGCGCCGGCAATGCTCATAGGTCCGCCTTTTTGCATTCTTTCGAGGCTTTTGAGAGCGGCGGTTCTCTTCCACTTGATGAAACCGTCCGGCAGTTGCCTTATCTTGAAGTCCTGCCACTTACCGTCCACCCTTGCCTTTATCACTCCGGCCTCGCTCCTGGAGACGTCTATGTGGGGCTGGACGAAGGCTTCTGCTTTCCAGTAATTGGTCTTGCTGGAGGAAAGATTTTTCTGCGGCGCTGCAAGGCAGAAAACCAGAGAGACAGCCGTCAGTATTACTACCGAAATGATTCCTGCAATATAACGTTTCATATCCGTTTCCTTTACAATTGTTGTCAAACAGTGTTCACTTTGGCGGTTCATCCCGCCGGTTCCAACAAGGATCGCCCCGCCCCGCCGACATCGACGGGACGGGACGTTCCTTTGTTACGGTTCCCTCCGCCAACCGTCCTATCCGGCCCTGTGCCTTCGCCTCAGCAGCAGGCCAATTCCACCCAGACCCAGCAGCGCCATCGTCGCCGGTTCGGGAATGGTTACGTCAAGATAAGGCTGGTTGCTGACCACCTCTTTGGTGCTCCAATACCAGCCGTAGTCGTCTTCGAGACCGTCATAGACTTCGATCCCGTTATTGACGTAAGTACCATCGAGCCAGCCCTTGACGATATCGGTGATGTCCACTGAGGCCCAAGTGTCCGGGCCGCCGTCGTAAGTTTCCTCCGCCGTCGTACCGGCGACATAGCCCGGCCTGGCGCTGCCGACGTAACTTTCGTTCAACATCACCGAATCATCGTAGGCGTTGATGGTGAAGTTGCCCTCGTTACCGGTGGGATACGGTGACGGGCCGGCGCCCTGCTTCCCGGTCAGGTAGAACCTGAATACTGCAGAATCAATGTCGTCTCCGGTCATTCCCGCATCTGTAAGCGGGGTCAGGTCGAACCTGGCGAAACCGTAGCAGTAATACTCCATCCCAAACAAATTGTTGTAGGATTTGGCGTATTCCGTGCTCCAGTACCAGTTTCCCATGCCTACCGGAAGATACCCGTCATCGGAAACCTCGGCGGCATAACCCAGGTCAACCGAACCGAACAGCGTGACAGCCAATAATGCTGCTATTGCAATTTCTTTGTGTCTCATTGGAACTGCTCCTTTTCTTTTCTGATCCAAAATCGTCAACAAACGTTAACTGCATGGCTGGATTGGCTTTCAGGCTGTCTGGCTTACTGTGTACACCTGTATCCGTATCGTTGTCTTTACATTCGAATCACCTCCTTTCGTTCTTGTCGCTATGTTATTTCCGCCGCTTGTGGCGAAGCAGCACGCCAAGCCCACCGATACCCAGCAGCGCCGTCGTCGCCGGCTCGGGAACGGGCATATCGGGCGGAATCGCTGCATCGACAGCCGTGGTTACCGAAAACGAATCCAGCATCCCAACAAACCCGTTCAGGGTCAGAATAACCTCAATGGCCCCGGGGTTATCTGTGAACTCGAAGGCCTTGGTGGTCCTGTACCACGGGTTGTCGCTGCTGCTCCTGCCGATTTCGTAATCGTAGTATGTTCCCGGGGTTACCTCTGTTGCGTCGGGAACGGTCGGCGTTACTGAAGAGCCGGAGTAGCCGTACCGGTCGTACTGG
>DAOVLS010000403.1 GCA_030631125.1 Planctomycetales bacterium | reverse complement strand
TGCTCCCGGATGCACCGGGGCATGTCAGGAGTATCGCCGAAATAGAACTTGTTGAGAGTGTTATCAACGTTAATCAGAGGTGCGATTCCTTCGGGAATCTGTTTTCCCCGGTTATAGCACAGGCCGGTTATCGGTGTTCTCCCGAATGAAACCTCCGCCTCTTTCGTGCACGCCATCGCCTTCTTAGCAGCCTCTGCGACCATCTTCGGAAGGGATTCGACCCAGGGATCAATCACCTCCCGCTGTTTCCTTATGGACATGTTAAATATCAGATGGGGATCGAACACCGGCCCCTGGTGGCTGTGGGTGCAGGAAACCATTATGTTCTTTCCGTCTATCCCGGTGGCCTCGGTTACCGCCGCCCTTATCTTGACGTAGTCGTTTTCCGGCATGGGCCAGACCAGGTCCAGACCCACAAGGGCAGCCCGAAGCGAACCATCTTCCAGAACCAGCACTTTCGCCCACAAGTCGTCGTGAACCCCTTCCGACATCCTCTCAGGATTAAGATGACTGAACAACGGAATGCCCACCGGAGGCGTTATCCTCTGCCTGCCTGCACCTGCTCTCAAACCAGACATCGCGAAATTCCTTTCCATTGGTCGTAACTTACCCCGTACTCCATAGAAATCGTATCTTCCTTATCTCCACTCCGCAACCCGAACGCCACCCCGCCGCCGACAGAATCCCTGTAATCGGTCCGGCGAATCCGTTATCTTCTCCGGTCATGGCAACCACGGTACAGACGCTGATGGAGATGTACGAGGCGGCGAAGGCGCGGTTCGGGCATCAGGGATGGTGGCCCGGGGATGGGGCGCTGGAGATATGCGTCGGGGCGATACTGACGCAGAATACAAACTGGACGAATGTCGAAAAGGCGATAGCGAATCTGAACGCCGACGGGTGTATGAGCGTTTCTGCGCTCCACGTGAAACCGCAAGAGGAGTTGGCGGCGTTGATTAAACCGGCCGGATACTTCAACGTCAAAGCGAAGAGGTTGAAAAATTTCATCGCGCACGTCCACGAGAGTTTCGGCGACGACATTGAGGCGTTTCTGAACCGGTCGGTTTCGACGCTGCGTGAGGAGCTGCTCTCGATTAACGGCGTCGGGCGCGAGACGGCCGATTCGATGATCCTCTACGCCGCCGGCAAACTGACCTTCGTCGTCGATACCTACACATATCGCATCCTGCTGCGGCACGGGATAATCGACAGCGACTACGATTACGAGATGATTAAGGAACTGCTCGAATCGTCCCTGGCCGAAGACCTTGACCTTTATAACGATTTTCACGCCCAGTTCGTCGCCGTCGGTAAGCACTATTGCAAGCCGAAGGCCCGATGTGAAGGCTGTCCGTTATCATCCCTGCGGCACGACCCCGCCGCCGGGCTGGAAAACGTATAAATAGGTTTTGACTTCAAGGCTGACTTTACGGTATAATTCGTCCTGTCAAATCGGCATTCAGGTCTGTTCAGGAAAGGGCCTACTTATGAAACGGGGCATAGTTGCTATCGTCGCAGCGGTCGTGTTGTTGTCTCTTGCGGTTCCGGTCTCGGCCGACACACTGAAAACCAAGGACGGGCGGGTTTTCGTGGGGAAGGTACTCGAGCAAGACGACAAAAGGGTTATCTTTGAAGTTCATCGCTTCGGAGCGACGGCAAGGATGACCTTTCGGCGACATGAGATCGCCGGCATAACCAAGGGCGATCTCAAGATTAAGCCGGTCAAGCCGGTCAAGACCACCAAGGACCCCTCGACGACCAAGATCACTCCGGAACCGAAGGCGCCGCCGATCGTCAAGTATGACAAGCCGACATATTACATCATTCCATTCGAAGGCACAGTGGGCACGCAGGTTTTGGCTACGCGACTGGAGCGGTCCTTCAAAGACGCGCTGAAGCGCAAACCCACCGTTGTGCTGATCGTGATCGATTCGCCCGGCGGGCTGGTCCAGGAAGTGAGCAAACTCGTTGCGGTGATAAAGAAGTATAACGGGCGGCTGCGGGTGGTTGCTTACGTGCGGAGTGCGCTGTCGGCTGCGGCGATAACCGGACTGGCGTGCAGGGAGATTTACCTTGAACCCCATGCCATCTACGGTGCGGCGACCGCTTATAAAATGACCGCCTTTGGTATGCCCGAGGCGATATCCGAGAAGTTCCAGTCGGTCTGGCGCGCCCAGGCCCGCGTTGCCGCGGAAATCGGCGGACACAGCACGCTGCTTGCCGAGGCAATGATCGACGCCAAGATGGAACTGACTTACACCAAGGAAACCGACGGCGATATTATCATCGAGTCAGGAAGCCTAAACAAAAGCCGGCGCGGCAGAAAGACGCTCACCACCAAAGGGAAATTACTGACGCTGACGGCACGCGAGGTCGTTAACTGTGGCTTGGGCAAGGGTGTTATTGACGATTACGACCAACTCGGTAAAAAGATGGGCTTTGACGGTTGGGGCGAGTGTAAGGGGCACGCCGTTCCGTTGGCAGAACACTGGAAAAAGGCGCTCGCGACCTACATGAAGCAAATTAATAATCTGGGGCAGGAATTCAACCGGAACATGCAAAAGATGATGGAAAGCGACCCCAAAACGCCAAAGATACGCTACAGTTACTACAGAAGGACCGGGAGGTACACCCCGGAATCCCGCCGGAGATGGCGGAATCGCTCACGCAGGCAGGCCGTCTGGTTGCAGAAGGCCGAAAAAAATATCATCGATGCGACCAAACTGGTCAAAAAACTCGAACAACTCTCCAGTGTCGCGGAAAACCTTGAAGACCTCCTCAAGCACATCAAGAACACCCGCATGGACGTCATTCGCGACATGAACAAGAAAGGCCCCGACGATTAACGCCGCCGCTCTGTAACACATTCATCAGGTTGCGGGGGACGGATCGCCATAAGGAGATATTCCTGTGCGTAAGACAATCATAATCCTGG
>DAOVLS010000081.1 GCA_030631125.1 Planctomycetales bacterium | reverse complement strand
GAAGCCGCGGGAAGAGGTAAAGTCGTCGCTTTCGTCGGAACACCGCACACAATTAGCGACAAAGGGAGCCAAACGCTTAAGGCGTTGAACAGCATCGGGTGGGATCAATACTACCAGGCAGAGGAAGTCGGGTGGGTGCTGTATCTTGAATCGGCCAGTGACTTGGCCATTTTGCAGACCTTCGCCAAAACACTGGAACACCCAGCCACGAAAATACTGGAGCGACCCTTCGTTTATTACGTCTCTAACCAGCCCCAAAAGGCAAGAGACCACTTCTTCGGTCTTCAGGAAGCCAAAACCGACTTACAAGGTATAGCCATTTTCGATCGTCTTGAAAGAGAACTTCAGAGCAACATAGCCCTCGTCGAATTGATGTGGAATAAGCGCAAAATCGAAAACTACTTCTGCACGAAAGATGTGCTGCTGGCCTACGCCAGACACGACCAACCCAACGACCTCTTCGGCAACGCCGAAGCGGAAAGACGGCAACAAGCCATGCAAAAGGTGATAGATGGAATAGTTTCCGCGTTGAAAACGCTCGACAAACCTGACCCATGGTCAGACGATATTAAAGCGACGGATGATTTTCTCGATCCTGTCTTCAAAAAGTTCTTCAAGACACTCGATCTGCCTCTCACATTCAGGAAAGCAGACTACTACGTCTTGGCTGGTCTTGTCCCCAGGGACAAGATTGACCCCGAGATCACCAAAAAACTCGATGCCATTGTCCAAGTGGCCAATAAGGCCATACCAAGAACTGGAAGTGAGTAGGCTCCGGACGGAGCGACACATAGTGTCCCTACGTGTCGTCCCCTCCTGACCTACGGCCTGTGCGTTGGTCGGCGCGGGCGGTTGGCAGGCCCCGACTATAGGGGGGTTGTGCCTCCAGTACCCAGTGGACGAAATCACGGAATCGCCCTGCCGGTGCGCCCCAACCATCACGGGCGTCCATCTCGGTCAAGGCCTGTTTCGGCGTCAGGCTGGAACGGTACAGCAGCCTGTATGCTTCCTTAATCTGCTTGTGGTCGGCGTCAGTGATGTAATCGGCGCGGCGCAGGCCTACGCTGTTGAGACCCACGACGTAGTTAATCCGGCTGGTTACCACAAACGGCGGGATATGCTGAGAAGCACCCGCGTGGCCACGCATCATCACCAATTCGCCGACCCGGCAGAACTGATGCACCCCCGCATAGGCAGAGAGAACCGCGCCGTTACCGATCCGGCAATGACCGGCTACGGTGGCGCTGTTGGTCAGGACGACCCTGTCGCCGACGACGCTGTCGTGTCCTACGTGCGAACCGGCCATGAAGAAGCATCCGCTGCCGATAACCGTCTCGCCACAGGGAGTTGTCGCACGGTTGATGGTAACGCCCTCGCGGAAGATATTTCCCTTGCCTATACGAAGATAAGTCTTTTCGGTCGGGTCGAATTTGTAATCCTGCGGCTCGCCGCCGAGAACGCAGAACGGATGAACCACGTTGCCCGCCCCTATTGTGGTATAGCGACGGACGACCGCCCCGGCCAGCAGTTCGCAGGCCTCGCCGATGACCACGTCCGATTCGACCACGGCGTGCGGACCGATGACTACACCGCCGCCCAACTGGGCCGACCTGTCCACTACGGCTGTTTCGTGTATCTTCGTCGCCATGAGTAATTCTCCGCGATGTGCATATTAACCGCAATCTGCGTAAAATAGTAGTCAGTAGTCGGCAGCCGGGAAAAGGACAAGGCGTCGGGCGTTCCTGACCCGTTTATTACGATGATTGCATTTTCGTGCGTAACGGAGTATTAGTGGTTTAATGGTTTGAGCAAACATAGGAGCAAATATGAGTAAGGACAAATCTCAAGAGGGCGGCGAGCCCAAAATCATCGTCGATGAGGACTGGAAGAGCCAGGCCGAGGTTGAGAAGCAGAAACTCGCTGATGCGGATGAGTCCGCATCGACCGGCGGGGAGGCGGAGAACGGGCCAAGGACGCTCCCGCCGGCGAGTTTTTCCGTTCTGGTCTCCAGCCTGGTTACGCAGATACTCTTCGCCCTCGGCGCTATCGAGGACCCGCAGACCAAAAAGCGCTACCTGGATCTGGCCTTGGCCAAGCATAATATCGACATGCTTTCGGTACTGGAAGAAAAGACCGGCGGCAACCTGACGGAGGAAGAGAAGAAGATGCTGGATTCGGCCCTTTACGAGGTGCGGATGGCATACGTTCAGGCGGCTCAGGCGGGCGGAGCTTGATTATGCGAATCGCCCGAACGATATTAACGTCGATGTTTCTTGCGGTTGTCGGCTTGGCAATTACGGGCTGTGAAACGTCGGCGGCCTTCCCGTTCGACTACGACACCGTCTGGCAGGCATCCGTCGGCGAAGCCATTGTCTGGCGCCCCGACATGATTGACGATCAGCAGCGCCCATACCGCATTTACTGCACAAAGACCAGCCTGGGCGGTGGTACGGTGCTGAAGTACGACCTTAAAGTTGACAGAGACCACAATCTCTTCGCCCGCCGGCCCAGCACGCGGGTCTATGTCAGCATACGCCAGACCAAACCCACGCGGATAAGATTCACGCAAATGGAAAAGGATTTTCTCGAAAAAGTCGCCGAGCGGCTGACCATAGCCCCGCCACCGGGATGAGAGAAAATTTATTTTTGAACGGCCTGATTGATACCCGTGTGGGTTAGATGGAATAAGTTAAAGTGCAAATACACTGAATTAAGGAGATGAAAGATGTTTATGGCGCGAGCAACGAGTGTGATATTGGCTGTTACGGTTTTGGCGTTTGCGACGGCGGGTTTTGCCGCCGACGAGCGTAAGACGACCAACATCGCCCACAATGCCGGGGCGGAAAAGGTCGGCGCTGATAAGTTGCCCGAAGGATGGTCGCAGTACCGCAACACCCCTGCCGAGGTAGGCAGGAGCGAGAAGGTCTATCACAGCGGCAAGAGCAGCGCCTACATGAAGATCACGACTTTCAGGGGCAACGACACCGTCAACGCCGGCATGGCTATGGGACTGACCAGCGGCTGGGATACAGGAAGCGAAAAAGCCATTCCGGTCAAGCCCAACACGAAGTATTACTTCTCTTTCTACATCAAGGGAGGCGGTTTTGCTCGCAAGATTAACGTCGTACCGTGGGGTTTCAAAGCCGACGGTACCGGGCGCGACCGGAAATTCCCGGCAGTCGGTGTGGTTCCGACGGAGAAGTGGACGCATCACGTCGGTTCGTTCACCACCAAGGCCGAGACCGGTCGGGTGGTGTTGATGTTCCACGTGTTTGCCGCAAGGGACCGCGACGCGAAAATGAATGCGATATTCTTCGTCGATGACGTATATCTGGGCACAAGCGAAGCCGCCGCCAAGGCCGAGGTCCCCGCCGCCAAGCAGCCGACGCCGGCGGTTCCCGTCTTCACTCCGGTCAAAGTTTACTTCGAGCCGCCACCCGGCACGCCCGTCGGATACAAGCCGCTCAAGAGCGGAACCGTACGAATATGGGACACCAACAAGAAGTACATGCGCAAGAGTCCCTCAAGCCGAGCGCTGAAGGACAGACCCAAATGGTCGCCCGTGCCATACGGAAAGACCGACTACAAGCCCCGTGGCGACCTCATGCTCGAAAACGAGTACTTCTACCTGTTCTGCTTCAGCAACAAGGGCGACTCCATCAGTTTCATGCCAAAGGACATGGTGGACCCAAAGCGTCTCGGCGTCGTCGATCACAACGAGATATACAAGGTCCACGACACCGGCAAGCGCAACTTCGGCATGGGAACGATGCGCGACCCGAAGATACTCAAATACACCGAGAAGGAAATCATCATCGAGCACGACGGACTGGGCAGGAGAACGGGCAAGCCTCTTCCGATCAGGACGACCTACCGCATCCAGGGCGAAAAATGCTGGCTTGAGGTCAAGCCCGTAGAGAACGTCAACCAGCAGGGAATGCACGGGAAAAGCCGAATCTGCACGTTCGTTCGGAAAGACAACGACGAATCCATCCTGGACGGAAAGAGGGCGACCTGGCCGGGCAAGGAAAACAATGTTCAGGCCCCGTCTGACACGATAGGGATAATCAATTTCAAGCGAGGCCTCAGAGGCGTCGTGGGCACCATGACGTTCCTTACGTCCATGCCCGGCTTCCAGAAAAGCAGACTGACCTACCTGGGCCACCACATAGATCGCTTCTGGGAAGACTGGTTGCCGCACGACTCGCCAAGTTGCGGGTCGCAGTACGTGCAAATAAACGGCAAGGCCGTCATCGCCGCGCTCGGTTACAAAGGCGTATGGGAGCGAGAGGACATCGTCAAGCCCATCGCCGCAGGCGGGACCTATACCAGCAAATTCGCCGCGAAGTATCCCGGCAAGTGGCGTGTCATCGGATTCGTGGTAACCGAGAAGGATTACAAGCCGCGAGGGAGAGTATCGACAAGGGATATCCCCGAGTCATACAAGGTGCCGATTAAGGGCAAGTACCATTACAGCACTGTGGAGATAAAGAAGGCCGGCGAGAAATTCACCTTCAAAAGCCCGGTTGCAGGCACGCTTGATTACCTGCTGATATACCTTTATGACCGGACCGAAAACACGCCCAGGAACGTCTTCACGCCGATGGGCGTATATCGTGAAGCCATTCTGGGCGAGACAGCGGGAAAACCTAAAGCCGGAACTGCACCGGAAGTCTTAAAGAAAAAGTAAAGAATTAAGATGAGATCGGTTCGATAGCAGCGATCTGTTGTCGGATGTCCATGTGTAATGAATGTTCTGTTCGGATTCGGTTGCAAGGCGGCATGTGCCTATGGTGGATATTGGCTTGCAACAGGTTTAAATGAGCAACGAGGAGATGGAAGATGGCTACGGTGCGAGCAACGAGTGTGATATTGGCTGTTACGGTTTTGGCGTTTGCGACGGCGGGTTTTGCCGCCGACGAGCGTGAGACGACCAACATCGCCCCCAATGCGGGGCTGGAACAGGCCGGTCAGGAGAAACTGTCCGGTGGATGGACCGGCAAGTTGCCTAAGGGGTGGGGATGCTACGACAACACCCCGGCCGAGGCGGGCGTTTCCGACAAGATTTACCACAGCGGCAAATGCAGCGCCTATCTGAAGATCACGAAGTTCAAGGGCGACAACCGCGTCAACACTGCTATAACCGTGGGAAAAACCCGTGGCTACGCCAGCCCCGACGCCATTGTCGTCAAGCCCAATACGAAGTATTACTTCTCCTTCTACATCAAGGGGACAGGTTTCACCCGCAAGATTAACGTCGTCCCGTGGGGCTTCAAAACCGACGGCACCGGCAGGGATCGGGGTTTCCCTTCTGTAAAAGTGGTTCCGACGGAGAAGTGGACGCATCACGTCGGTTCGTTCACCACCAAGGCGGAAACCGGGCGGGTGGTGCTGATGTTCCACGTGTTCGCCGCGAGGGACCGCGACGCGAAAATGGGCGCGGTATTCTTCGTCGATGACGTCTATCTTGGCACGAGCGAAGCCGCCGCCAAGACCGAGGTCCCCGCAGCCGGGACGGACGCAGCTGTACCGGTTCTGAAACAAACCCCAAAACCGGCCGAAAAACCAGTTGAAGAAATCAAGATACCACCCGGCACGCCCGTCGGATACAAACCGGTCAAACCCGGAACCGTCCGAATATGGGACACGAACAAAAGGTACACTCTAAAGCGCCCCGCCGGACGGGTCTGGAAGGATAAACCCAAGTGGTCGCCCGTTCCTTACGGGAAGACCGACTACAAGCAACGCGGCGACCTGATACTCGAAAACGAGTACTTCTTCCTGTTCTGCTTTACGAACAAGGGAGACTCCGTCAGCCTCATAGCCAAGTTGGCGGGCACTAACGGCATCGTCGATAACGAGATATACAAGGTCCACCAGGACGAAAGGGGACGGCGGGACTTCGGACACGGCACGCTGACCGACCCGAAGATATTGAAGTACACCGAAAAAGAGATCGTCATCGAGCACGCCGGCAAGGCGCGAAGGTCCGACGAGCCGGTTACGACGACCTATCGCATTCAGGGCGGAAAATGCTGGCTTGAGGTCAAGCCCGTTCACTACGTCAACCAGCAGGGATTGCACGGGAAAAACCGCATCTGCGCGTTCCTCAACAGCAAATCGGACGAATACATCCTGGACGGTAAAAGAGCCACCTGGCCCGGAAGCAGCAACAACAGACCCGCCAAACCGGACACTATAGGGATAATCAACTTCCATCGCGGCAGGAGGCCCCATGGCCTGATGTGGTTCATGACCGCCCCGCCCGGATTCGAAAAGAGCAAACTGACCTACCTGGGCCATCACTCCGACCGGTACTGGGAAGACGAATTCCCCCCGAACGACAGGCCCAGTTGCGGAGCACAATACGCTCACCTGAAAGACAAGGTCATCATCGCCGTGCTCAACCGCAAAGGCCACTGGGAACGCGAAGACGTCCTCAAACCAATCGCCGCGGGCGGAACCTACACCACCAAATTCAAGGCGCCATTTCCCGGAAAGTGGAGGCTGATCGGCTTTGTGGTGGAGGATATGAACTATAAACCGCGGCCGAGGGTTACATCTTCGAAGATTCCCGATTCTTTCAAGACGCCGATAAACGGCAAGTACCACTACAACACCGTTGAGATCAAAAAGGCCGGTGAAACCTTTGCCTTCAAAAGCCCGGTCGCCGGCGTAATTGACTACCTGCTGATATATTTACAGGATCGGACAAAGAACACGCCCAAAGACGTCTTCACGCCGATGGGCGTTTATCGCCAGGCAATTCTGGGCGAGACAGCGGAAAAATCCAAATCCGGGACCGCACCGGAAGTCCTGGAGAAAATCAAGATCAAGATGAGAAGAATTCGATAGAAAAGCAGTTCATTCAAACTGACTGATTTTGTCGTATTCGCTGTAGTACTCCGTAACGCCTGAATTTCGGGGTGCCATGCTCTCGCCCGTAACGAAGTGAAGGGTGTGAACACCTGCCTGTCGGCAGACAGGTGCCCACCCCCGAAGACGGGTGAGGGCATGGCACTCATAAGTCTGGGTGTTACAGACCAGTAGTACTTCGTCAACTTTAAATTTGTCAGCATGATTATTCGACACAGAGACCTACCGGCCGGTAAGGTCTCTGTGTCGAATTAACAACGCCTGGGTTTATTCACAGGTTGAACCTTGACAGAATAGTAGTATCCTATCCTATTGGTATTTGCCCCTTTAGGGCTGGGCCGGTTGTGCCGACGAAAGCCGGGAGCAATCGCTCCGGACTAGCGTCCGCCGACCCTTCGGGATTGATGTAAGTTTCGTTGTATTACCAGGGACATTATCTATGGCAGACATTTCACCACAAGCCGTTACCGCCGCCCGTGCGGAACTGGGCGTTCCGGACGAGCGATTTCCCCGACACGTGGCGATTATAATGGACGGCAACGGCCGATGGGCGTCCAGTCGCGGTCTTCCTCGCCCAGCCGGTCATGCCGAAGGGGCAAAAGTCGTCCGAAGGATCGTAACCGAGGCCGCCCGCCTGGGAATCGAGGCGCTGACGCTCTATTCATTCTCCATTGAAAACTGGTCCCGCCCACGCGACGAGATTAACGCGCTGATGCACCTTTACGCCGAGTACCTCGTCCGTGAGCGCCCGACGTTGATGGACAATAATGTTCGCCTCCGCCACCTCGGCCGGCGAGACGGTCTACCCGAAAGCGTCCTTCTCGAACTGGACAAGTCCGTTGAAGTTTCCAGCAGCAATACGGGGATGTGGTTGAACCTTGCGTTGAACTACGGTGGGCGCGCGGAACTTACCGGCGCAGTCCGCACCGTCGCTGCAAGGGTCGCCGAGGGGAAAATCGCACCTGAACAGATCGACGAGGGGGTCATTTCCGACGCTCTCGATACTTCCGGACTGCCCGACCCGGACCTGCTGATACGAACGGCAGGCGAGATGAGGGTCAGCAACTTTCTGCTCTGGCAGGTCTCCTATGCCGAGTTTTACGTAACCGACACTCTCTGGCCCGAATTCGATGAAAAGTCATTTGCCGAGGCAATTCACGCATTCGCCAATCGCCATCGTCGCTTCGGCGGACTGGAAAAAACGGATACATAAAGTTGATTACTGGAAGAAGAAGAAAAAGAGACAAAGATAGCAGGATTACCCGCTATTCTGTTTCGGCGATGCCCAGACCTTATCATCCAAAGTAAAATGAATGTAATGCTAAAGCGAACAATAGTCGGCGCTGTTCTGATCGTCCTGGTCGGCGGACTGTTTTGGCTGGACTGGTGGCTGGAGCAATCGTCCATGCCGAGATTGTCCTTCGGGACCGGTGCCGCGAGCATTGTTCTTCAAGGTCTGCCTCTGGCGATAATCGTGATGCTGCTGGTATCGGCGGGGTATTTGGAGTTGTCGCGGCTTTCAGCCGGGGTTGGCGTGTCCATATCCCGCTTCAGCGGAATGGTCTGCGCAATTATGGTTGGAACGTTTCCGTTCTGGCGTCAATTTCTGATTGGTG
>DAOVLS010000201.1 GCA_030631125.1 Planctomycetales bacterium | reverse complement strand
TGGTAATCATGCGGCGGTTCCTCAGATAAGCCCTTGTGGACACAAGTCTTATCGTCAGAAATCGCCGCATTTCTTTTGTGTTACTTACCATCGTCGAATCCCAAATCGGTCAGTTTGAGCAGGTTAGTATTCGGTAGCCCGTAGCCTGACGGCTGGTTACGGGCTACGGGATACTGTCTTTTTGACCGGCGCGGCGAAGACCTCCGGCGCGATTATCACGACGGTTTCATACTCCATCGCCTGCCTCCGGTGTATCAGGAAATGCCGGCCCGGGCTGCTGGGTCGCCGCGATTCGGCCGCCGGTCCGATGAGAAGAAAATCGCCCCGCGGAACCTTGAACCGGAAATCCATTTCGCCGAGGCGATAATAGATCGGTTCGGAGGTAAAGGCGTATCTGCCTGCGTGTTTGATATATCGTCTGCGCCGGCGGATTGAGCGGATTACCGGCGTCGCCGTCATATAGACGGCTGACGGGTCGTCGTAATTTATCGTCGCCGTCGTCATCAGCACGTTGTCGCCGGCAGGATAGTCCCGCCCGAAAAGTGAGCCGTCCCGTCGATAGGTGAAGATTGTCTGCGCTTTCTGTTGCGGTTTGAAGACTATAGGCATCGGCGTTCCCGGGGAGGACAGAAGCATAGTGCGGTTCAGAGGCTGACCCGTAAGTTTCTGAAGGATGCCGGCGACGTCGCCCCAGGCGTCCTTCCGTCCCCGCCCGACGCGGATACCGTTACGAGCCAGGGCCGAACCCACGCGTGCGCCCACCGGCTCCTCGTCGAGGTAACTCCACAGTTGCTCGGAATTGCTTACCGACCCGACCGGAACCTGCACGGTTATCAGGCTTATCCGCACCACCAGGAGGAAGTCGCGCGGGTTTTGCTTACTGGTGCGCTTTAACGGCGTCAGTGTTACGCCGCCGACGACCGGCGGATCTCCGGGTAGGTGCAACGGTTCTGCCGGCCTATCGCAGCCGGAAAAAACCAACACGGCAAACAACACGCAGATTGGAGACCATCGTTTCATCAAACAGGTTTGATTTTAATCAATTAACCGGTTAGATGATAGTATTACTCCGTAACACGTCAAACGATGTATTCAGACCCGGCGTAGATTCCGATCTGTTTACAACTTATCGTTCTGGTCCGCCGGTGCGCGAAGGTCGGCCTGCATGGCGCCGATGCCGGTCCGACGCCACCCTCGTGCAAATTTGGTCTGGACGACGAGGCACATCAGCAGGACGAAGACCGGATACCCAATGAAACGGTCGTAGTAAAAAATCTGCTTTACCAGCGAGACGTCCTTCGCTCCCCAGATTATCTGCCTGGTCTGGTCGATAAGGTCGCCGAGGTTATACAGCGCCCCGCAGGCGTACGTGCTGTTGATAATCTGCTGCCAGGGAACCAGGAACACCAACAGCAGAAGCGACCAGAAGAACCCGCTGACAAACCCCGCCACCCCGCCGGTCCGACCGACGAGCGACAACTGTACCGCTGTCAGCATCGTCAGGACCAGTAATACCCCTGCTGCTGTGGCGATGAATTTCGTTGCCGGCAAAGCCCATTGCAGCGCCCGGTACCATATCCACGCGGTGACGGCGGCTTTGTCGTCCGGGACCTCGGCTGGTGCGGTGGCGACCTGGCTGGCTTTGGCCGGGGCGATACCGGGCGCATCGTCAATTACTCCGATATATCGCACCGAAACAAACGCCACCATCTGAACGACGAGCGAAAGCACGATCAGCCACCACAGGCAGTTCTTCGCCCGGCGGACGGTAACAAGAGCGGCGGGATATTCTTCATTTTCAAGAGGCGCGCGGACAGGTTCCATAATCGATGGCTCCTTCATGTACGGTCGCAGAATCCATTCCTGCATTCCTGTATTTTCATCGGCTCAAAGAGCGATTATCCATGAGCAGCAGCCGGGCCGAGCGGAACGAGGCCCACCTTTCTCCTTAGGTAAAAAGAAAAGGTGGGCCTGACGTCCCAGCCTGCAAACTTTCAACAAGGTCAGGGATTCTATTGCATGCCTGACATCATGGCTTTCATCATCTCTGCGCCCATTTCCTGATTGATCTTCTCGGCGGTATAGCCGTCTTTGCCGATCTTGCCTGTGGCATCCTTCATGGCCTTAGTCATGGCTTCGAACATTTTCAATGCCTTGTCCATGTCCTTCGTTTGATTTTCGCCGGCCATGTCTTCCGCGGCGATCTTCCATCCGCCGTCTTTCTTGACGAGGTTCATCGGTTTTCCCTCGCCTTTTTTGGTGGCAGTGGCTTTGTCGCCGTCTATCTTGATCTCCACGTCTTCAAGCCACTTGTCATCCTTGAGATCGCCGAAGTTGTTCTTCGATCCGTCTTTCTTGACGGCGTCTTCGCCATATTCCTCTACCATGGCCTCTTCAAATTTCATCATGGTGGACATCATTTCGCACATGACGCCCAGGATTTTCTCCTGGTCCTCCGTCGCGTCGAAACAGGCGACGAACGCTTCACTGTCGCCGTCTCGCATCGCCTGGGCCATGTTCTCTAGGGCCTCTTTCGGCGTCGAAGCCTTCTTGCTGCAACCTGCCGATAAAGAGACACTCAAACAAACCATAACCGCCAGCATCGTCTTACATTTCATCTTTCTTTCCTTTCATGGGTGTACGAAACGTTTTCGTTTAACTCACTTTACTACCAGATTTACCAATCGGTCCGGTACGACAATTTTCTTGACGATAGTTTTTCCTTCGACCGCGGCGGCGACTTTTGACTCGGCCAAAGCGGCTTCGATTATCGCATCCTCGGCGGCGTCGGCGGCCACCGTAATCCGCCCGCGCATCTTACCGTTGACCTGGACGGCCAATTCGACCGTATCTTCAACCAGCAGCGATTCGTTATATTCCGGCCAGGGTTCGCGGGCAAGCGATTTGTCATGCCCCAACCGCTGCCACAATTCCTCGGCCAGGTGCGGCGTGAACGGCGCGAGGACCAGGACGAATCGCTCAGCCTGGCCGGGCGAAATCGCACCGGTCCTGAAAACCGCGTTGACAAACTCCATCATTGCGGCGATGGCTGTGTTGAACTTCATGGCTTCGATGTCAGCGCCGGCCTTCTTGATGAGTTTGTGCAGTGCACGCTCGACGTTCTCGTCGTCGGCTTTGTCGGCCAGCAGCGGCTTGTTGTCCTCATCGCCGCAGATCATCCGCCAGACGCGATTGCAGAAACGGTACAAGCCGGGCACGTCGCGGGTGTTCCACGGCTTGGAGGCCTCAAGCGGACCCATGAACATCTCATACAGCCGGAACGTGTCGGCTCCGTATTCGGCGATGACCTCGTCGGGATTGACCACGTTCTTGAGACTCTTGGACATTTTTTCGATAGATTCAGCCAGTGGCTCGCCGGTGGTTTTGTGCACGGGTCTCTCGCCGGAGGTGTCCACGTCCTCGTAGCCGATATAGACGCCGCGCTTGTCGCGGTAGGCATACGAGCGGATCATTCCCTGGTTGAAGAGTTTTCCGAACGGTTCAGGCCCGGAAACACAGCCAAGGTCATAGAGCACCTTGTGCCAGAAGCGCGAGTACAGCAGATGCAGCACGGCGTGCTCCGCTCCGCCGACGTAAAGGTCAATGCCACCGATTGCGGATTGCGGATTGCGGATTGCGGATTCCTCATCCGGCGGACCCATCCAGTATTTTTCGATATCGGAATTACAGAAGGATTTATTGTTTTTCGGGTCGAGGAAGCGGAGGTAGTACCAGCACGATCCCGCCCATTGGGGCATTGTGTTTATCTCTCGCTTCGCAGGCCCGCCGCAGGACGGACAGGTCGTATCGACCCAGTCGGTCGCCTTTGCCAGCGGCGGGGCCGGTGGGGCGTCCGGGTCGTCGGATACCGCCGGCGTGAAGTCGTCCACCTCCGGCAACTCAAGCGGGAGTCGGTCTTCGCCCAGCGCGACCGTGCCGCACTTGTCGCAGTGAATAATCGGGAACGGCTCGCCCCAGTACCGCTGCCGGCTGAAAAGCCAATCCCGCAACTTGTAATTCACCGCTGCCCGGCCCAGGCCCTGCTCATCGAGCCAGGCGGTAATCTTTTTCTTAAACTCAGCCGTCGTCATGCCGTCGTAAGGCCCGGAATTGATGGCGGTGCCTTCGCCGGTGAAAGCAATTGAGTACGTTTCAGGTTTGCTGATGTAATTCTTAATCCAGTTTTCGGGATCACGATCCCACTCCGGTTTCGGCATTGGTCTCGGGCGTTTTTGTTGAATCCATGTCATATCTGGCATTACTACAGCCCGCATAGGTAAACTAAATGCCTTTGCAAACTCGAAGTCACGCTCATCGTGGGCTGGTACTGCCATAATAGCGCCGGTACCGTAACCCATCATTACATAGTCAGCCACCCAGATAGGGATTTTCTCATGGCTGACCGGGTTAATCGCGTAAGCGCCGATGAAGACGCCGGTTTTTTGCTTGGTTTCTGCTGTGCGCTCGAGTTCGGACTTGTGGGCAGCTTCTGCTACATACGCATCAACCCCGCCACGCTGTTCACCCGTGGTTATTTGCTCGACGAGCGGATGCTCGGGCGCGAGGACCATGTACGTCGCACCGAAAAGCGTATCCGGGCGTGTGGTATAAACTCGAATTGTCTCGTCGCAACCGGAAACCATAAAGTCAACGTCAGCCCCTTCGGACCGTCCGATCCAGTTCCGCTGCATGATCTTTATGGATTCGGGCCAGTCGAGTTTGTCCAGCCCTTCCAGCAGGCGGTCGGAATACGCGGTGATTCGCAGCATCCACTGCTTGAGGTTCTTGCGATAGACAGGCCAGTCGCCGCGATCGGATTTGCCCTCGTTGGTAACTTCTTCGTTGGAAAGGACCGTTCCGAGTTTCGGGCACCAGTTGACCGGGACCTCTGCTACGTACGCCAGACGGTGGTTGTCGATGATTTCCCGCTTCTGGTCCGGCGGCAGTTCGTGCCATTTGATTGTACCGGCGGGTTGGCCGAGGTACGCGGTCAGGCCGTCATGTACATTGACCACGGGTCTGCCGATAAAGTCGATACAGTAATCGCCGTTTTCAAGGCGGTGGGTAAATTCGCTAATCGGCCTGGCTGCGCCGACGTCCGGGTCGTACCAACTGTTGAACATCTTCAGGAAAATCCATTGCGTCCAGCGGTAGTAGTCCGGCTCGGTCGTAGCCACCCGGCGCGACCAGTCATAGGAGAAGCCGAACATCTTTATCTGGCGTTCGATGTTGGCGATGTTGGCGGCCGTGGTTTCG
>DAOVLS010000276.1 GCA_030631125.1 Planctomycetales bacterium | reverse complement strand
TCGCGCCCGCCGCGGGTGGAGTCCATCTTCTCAATGACAAGTGCTATTCTCAATTGGATGTTCCCAAAAAGATTAGCAGGGATACAGGGGATGCACGGGATAAAACTAAGTTATATTTTTATTATCCCCTGAATCCCCTGTATCCCTGCTAAATTTTTTCCGTTGCCTTTGTCGCATTGAGGCGACCTTTCGGTCGATCTCCGCCGACCAGAGTTTCGCATCTCCGGTGTCGGAAAGATAGCGCCGCAAATAATCATCCCAATGCCTGTTCACCCACGCCGGCGGCATCGAGTATTTTAACTGGGCCAGGTCTTTAACACGCCAGCGGAAGGTCCGCCATTTCGGCGCGAAGACCCGCGCCAGGTCGATCAAATATAATTTCAGACCGGCGGGCGTCTCGTCCAGAAATATATGCGAGGCGTACAGGTCGCGGTGGACCAGGCCGGCTGAATGAAGCGAAACGACCAGATTGACCAGTGCGTCATTGAACCGCTTCATAACCGCGCCGCCCAGGTCGTGGCGGGTCAGGAAATCGTCGAAGCACCGCTCCAAAGCCTCGCCTGGAACGGACGTTACGATAATGTAACTCCGCCGGACGCCGAGGGCGTCTCGCTGCTCGCCCATTGTTACTGCGTTCATCGTCGGCACGCCGCCGGCCTGGAGTCGGCGTATATTTCCAAACTCGCGCCGGGCTGGGCTTGTGCGTCCCAAACGTTGCAGCCAGGGTATCGGTCCATAGCGTTTCAGATACCACTCGACGGTTTCACCTGCTTCATCGGTCAGAGACAAGCGAAATCGTTGCCTGGTCCCCAGGCCCGGCTTGGACAATTCCTCCCCGCCGGTGTAAGCGAACGCACCGTCCAGCGTGTCGAGTCCCTCACGCTTCAACAGGTTTTGCTCTGCCTGATTATCGTTCACGAAGCAATTCCTCTGCTGCGCACAGAACCATTTCCGGGGCGATTTTCAACATGCACTGATGGCGCTTATGTCCCGAAAGCGGGCATTCTTTCTTTTGGCAAGGCCCGCAGTCCACGTCCACACGGACAATCCGCTCGTGGTCGTAATAGATTTTTGCCCAGTCCGGATCGGTCGGCCCGAAGATGGTAACGACCGGGACGCCGAAGGCGGCTGCGAAGTGCCGCGGGCCGGTGTCGTTGGTTATCATCAGGTCAGAGATGCTGACTATCGCCTTGAGCAGGCCGAGGGAATTTTCAACCCGCCCCAGGTTCAGCGGCGGAGAATGTTTCATCGCATCTTCAACCGCCGCGGCAATGGGCTTTTCATTCGGGCCTGCGTTGATGACGATTTGTGCTCCGTGGCTTTCGATAAGTCCATCGGCGACAGCGGCGAAACGTTCAGCCGGGTATATCTTGGCCGAGCCGTACGAAGCGCCGGGATTCAGCAGGACAATCGGTTTTGTTTCATCGGTGTCGTCTTCGATAAGCAGTGCTATCGCCAAAGCAACATCGTCCTCGGCGACGGCCAGTTCCATTTGCTTGTCGCCGGTGTCGCAGCCGAGGTGTTCGGCCAAAGCGAGGTAATAATCCAAAGCCGGCACAACGGCGAATCCGCCGCCGGCGTCGCGCGGTGGGGGGAGTCTGTCGGTCAGCAGCCAGCCTCTTGAGTCGCGGTCGTATCCGACCCGCCGTTTCGCTCCGCCCAGACAAGCGACAAGTGCGCTGCGGAAACTGTTAGGCCCAAGGACGGCCAGGTCGAAGCGCTCGCGGCGCAGGGCGCGGATGGGACCAAACACGCCGTCGGCGATGATGATTTCGTCTGTCCACGGATTCGGCGTCAGTGTCGCCGCCGGTGCGGGCCGCCCCAGCAGCGAAATGTGGGCGTCAGCGAATCGCCGGCGTATCGCACGCAGCGTCGGCGTGAACATCACCGCATCGCCAACCCAGTTTGGGACAAATACGACAATCCGTTGTGGCTCATCGGGCATATCGGTATTGTATAGGCAAATTCAATTGTGGCACAGGTTTTCAATTTGTGTCGCGAGGAGATGGAAATTATGAGCAAATCCGGTCTTGGCATTTCGATCGACACGTTGTACGACAGAATGGTGGCTCAAACCCGGCAGTCGCACGGGTTTGGTTTGCGGAAGGGTGAATCCCTCCGCGTCTGGCAGAAGCGTCTGCACAAGAGGCTTCTGGAACTGCTGGTGATTGCCGGTAAGCCTCGGTCCGTCCCGCCGGTGCGGTTTGTCGAGGAAGAACGGTTCGACGGATACGTTCGTCGCCGCGGGTACATGGTGGCCGAGGATGAATTGGCCGTACCGTTCTACGTGTTGGAGCCGGACCCGAAGCCGAGCGGCAAGATGGGAGTCTGTATCGCATCCCATGGCCACGGACCAGGCAAGACGCTGCCCGTCGGCATCATAACCGACGAAGAATCCCGCGAACTCATCGAGGAAGGCGAGCGGGACTACGGCGTCCAGGCCGTCCGCGAGGGCTACCTGACGATAGTGCCCGACTGGCGGGGATTCGGCGAGTTGATCCTGGCCCAGGACGTTCGCGATGAACGCAGCGGCTGCTGGCAGATGTCGATGCGGGCGATGCAACTGGGCAGACCGCTGCTGGGGCAGCGCGTCTCCGATGCGATGCAACTGCTGGACTGGGTCCTGGCCCGCAAGGATACCGACCGGCGGCGGGTCGTGATGACAGGAAACAGCGGCGGCGGGACAATGACGGTATTCACGTCGGCCGTCGATAAGCGTATCACGGCGGCGGCGCCGAGTTGCTACTTCTCCACTTTCGCCGGCAGCATAATGGCCATGTGGCACTGCCCGTGCAATTTCGTTCCGGGCATCCAGGCAGTGGCCGAGATGTCCGACCTGGCGGGGCTGTTCGCGCCCAAGCCGATGCTGATTATCGCCGGGACGAAAGACACTATCTTCCCCATCGATGCTGTCCGCACCGGCTTTACGAATCTGAAGAAAATCTTCACCGCCGCCGGCGCAACCGACAATATTGAACTCTACGAAGGTTCCGGCGGGCATCGCTATTACGCCGCCCGCGTGTGGGATTTCTTCAGGGAAAAATTACCCGAATAGTCAACGGGTGGGTTCCATGCCTCGCTTCAGCGAGGCACGACGTCGGAGCATTAATTTGCTTTATTCACGGAAGTAATTTTCACATCCGCCCATGAGTCGAATCGTTCGACGTCATCGATGGGCACCTTTTCATTGCCTATGATCAGGACTTTCAGCCCCGCGTTTCCGAACGCTTCAGCGGTATCGTCTTCGTCCGTTATGCCCCATCGTAGTTTCGGCAACCGCCGGCGTAGTTCTTCCAGTGCGTCCGTCCCGACGGAACGGCGCCATTGCCACCATCGCCGCGCCCCGCGGTACGGCGCGACCGGCCCATCGGGATAACCGTACTTTTCAAGTATCGCGTGGGCGCGTGCGGGACGGGAAGAGTATCGTTTGGAAACGTAAATCAATTGTGCCGACCGTTGCATCCGCACAAGCGCACCGACAGCCTGTCCTGCGATCTTGTCGTTCTTCGGAAGTGAATCCATATCCACCATGGCGATGGGCCTGTCCGGGTCGAAGACATAAATCGCCGCCAGGCCCCTGCCGCTGTCGCCATTGATGTCCTGGTGGTACAGCGCAACCTCGTATCGTCCCGGCCGGGACGGCGCCTTGATGCTCAAGGCTGCGTAGCCTGCCTTGTCCGTCCGGGCGCATTGCGGCGAACTTTCGCCGAGCCGAAACGTAACGGCTGCGCCGGCATGAGGCGGAGCGTATCGCCAGACCTCGCGGCGCTGAAGACGCATCACTATCGGCGCATCCTGGCCCGCAAGGACCGCTACGTCCGGCGCTGTAAAGATATACTCGCCGCTGCAACCGCCCAGCATCGCTGCCGTCAGAAATAATATCGTTCGTCGCATAATATTGACCCTGTTACCGGGGATTGTATTATCAGGCACATGGATGGTACTATCTGTCGGAAAGTTTGGAAAGTATTTTGAGGCTTTATCAGAAATGACTAACACCAGCAACGACAGACCGTATGCCGAGGATCCCTGGCGCGTCTTTCGCATTATGAGCGAGTTCGTCGAGGGTTTCGAGGAGATGAGCCAGGTGGGCCCTGCCGTCAGCGTCTTCGGTTCCGCCCGTACGAAGCCCGGCGATCGCTATTACGAGCAGGCGCGCAAACTGGGAGCGATGCTTGCCAGAAAGGGCTTTGCCGTTATCACCGGCGGCGGTCCCGGAATCATGGAGGCCGCCAATCGCGGCGCATATGAGGCCGGCGGGAAGTCCGTCGGGCTGAATATCACACTGCCGCACGAACAGATGGCAAACCCGTACACGAACATCGAAATGGACTTCCGCTACTTCTTCGCACGCAAAGTAATGTTCATCAAGTACGCCTGCGCGTTCATCTGCTTTCCCGGCGGGTTCGGAACGATGGAC
>DAOVLS010000344.1 GCA_030631125.1 Planctomycetales bacterium | reverse complement strand
TCTCTACGCCGCTGCTCGAAGGGCAAAGAGTCGAAATCCGACGGGCTGACTGTGCCGCAAAAATTATCTCCAACCCCGGCGGGACGTTCTTCAGAACGCTTATCGACAAACTCCACTGGGCCAGAAGCCCGCATCATAAAGGATGACGCGGAGCACAAATTCGGTTATAATACCCCCTAAGTGCTAAGTGCTAAGTGATTTTGTGTAATCGAATGCGGAGAAATCGGTTATGGAGCCGGACAAACTGCTCAAGCAAGTTAAGTCGCTTCTGAAAGACGCCTTTGGTGAACGTCTGCGTGGTGTGGTGTTGTACGGTTCCGAAGCCCGAGGACAGGCCGATCCTGACAGCGACATCGATTTTCTTGTACTGCTGGATGGTCAACCGGTCGAACCTCAGGATTCTTGGGCCTGTATCAACGCCCTTTACGGTCTGGTTCTGGAACTTGGCAGACCTATCCACGCCGAGCCGGTGGATGTCGCTGATTACGAGGCCTGTGAATTCCCACTGTATATCAACGCTTCCAGAGAGGGGATTCTCCTGTGAAGGCTTCTGCAGATGACTTATGGGAAAGGGCAACGGATGCGCTGCGTGTCGCCAGGCATGATGTACTCTTGAGTCCCGATGCCGCTGCTTCACGAGCGTATTACGCGGCATTTTATGCGGTCTCCGCCTACTTCGCCCTGCAAGATAAAACATTCTCTCGACACTCTGCCGTTGAAGCAGCGGTGCATCGGGATTTGATCAGACCCGGAATCTGGAAGGAAGCTTTAGGAAAAGGCTTTTCCCGCCTGGGGCAACTCCGAAACAGGGGCGATTACGGAGGAAACCGGCACGTTTCGAACGAAGACGCCGAGGAATCCGTTCAAACCGCAACCCGGATACTACAAGCCGTTGCTCAGACTGATTCGGAAGTATTCACCGGCATGGACAAACTATGAACTTACTCAACAGGAAACTTTTCCGGTGGGGACGTGTTCAAAATCGACCTCCGGCAGACCGACAGAAAAAGGATCTTTTCAATGATGCGTAAAATTGCGTTGTTATCTGTACTTTTTATTAGCACTGTTTTTTCGTCCGGGTGCGGACCTGTGCTGCAGGTTACCAGTCCTGCTTCTCTGCCGAAGGGGGTTATCGCCCGTCTTGACACCGGCGACGAAGCGATAACAGCCATCGAAGGATTCTCGCCCGACGGCAGGCGACTTCTCTGCCGGACCAGTGAAAATACCAGTGTGTTCGACTCCGCGACAGGAAGGGAAATAATGTCCGTACCGGGCGTCGCCGTCCAGCCAATCCGTCGCGGCAAGGCCCTTATCTACCAGCCACACAAAATCACTCTGCTTGACTTCGCAGGCGAGCAGGTGGAAGAAGTATTCCACTCATATCGCGGCAGCGCAGCCTTCTCATTTCTAACGGCGGCGTTGAGCGATGACGGTCGGATGGCAATGGCGGGCAGTAGGGATGCGAGCCGCCTGTTGGATACGACTACCGGCTGGACGGTCCTGAAGACGCCCCGCATTGTCGCAGCGCCGTGCTTCTCGCCGGACAGTAAGACACTCGCATCGGTCTTAAAACCCAACACCATTTGCATCTGGGACATCCAGACCGGCCAAAAGGTCCGGACCATTCGCCACGAGCGGGACAATGTCGATGCGTCACTGAGTATTCGCCGCATACGCTTCAGCGCTGACGGCAAGGCGGTTGTCTGTTTCGAATCCTGGTCCGTACCTCCCACAAGCCCCTACGTGGCTAAGGCTCAGGCCGGAGGCGTTCGGATGGCTTACGGCAACGGAACAACCGTTTATAGCACCTCCGGAAAGAAACTCCTTCAGACGACCGGCTGGCCTATTATCTCCGGCGACCGAAAGAGGCTGATGATACCGGACAAATCGGACAAAAAGTTTATCGTGTACGACTTCTCGACGGGCCAGAAAGACTCCGAAATCCCCGCCGACACAAATAAAACCCTGGCCGTCGCGCCGGGCGGAAACCTTGTCGCACAGGCCCAGACGTCGCCCGCGCAAATAGCAAAATTCAGCAGATATATCCTGCGATTCTGGGATACGACCACAGCCAAACTTATTCAGGAGATACCTCTCACCGGCCCCGGATGGGCGTGCGCCGCCGTCAGCGGCGACGGAAAAACCGCCGCCATTCAGGACGGCAAGAGAATCCATTTCATCGACTGCACCACGGGCAAGACGCTTCTGGAAATGCAAGGCATGGGCGGACGCAAGGGCGATACCGGACAGGTCGTCTTTTCGTCCGACGGTTCAAAGTCGGCCGTCAGGTTCGGCTCCACCGTTGCGATTATCAATCTGGACCGGGTGCAATAGGGATTTTGATTTTGCTATAAAAAGTGTCAGGGAAGCAGTTCACGATATTATTGCCGATCGCATCTGTACCGTCCCAGCTTACACTATCCACCCGCCGCCGAGGAGTTTGTCGCCATCATAGACAACGGCTGCCTGTCCGGGCGTAATGGCCATTATCGCTTCGGCAAATTCGACCTCGAACCGCCCCGGCCCGACGATGCGGACCCGCCCGGGCGCGCCGGCGTGGTTGTAACGAATCTGCACCGTCGCGTCGAACTCGGTGGGTGGCACGGTCAAGCGGAACGAAGTGGAGCTTGGCCGTGTCGAAAACCCACCACGGCCAGGTTTCCGCTTCGCTCCAACTTGACCGTGCCACCCTTCCACGTGCCAATTCGCCCCGCAGGCGGACAGTCGCCGGGACATTACCTCGTCTTTCGGGCCTATGGTAACGGTGGCAGTTACCGGGTCGATTCGTGTAACGTACCTCGGTTCGCCGGCGGCGACGCGAAGCCCGCGACGCTGGCCTATCGTAAAATTCGCCACGCCCTCATGCCGGCCAAGAACGTTGCCGGACGAATCGATTATATCACCAGGCGTCAATGCCCCGCACTTGCGTGCGCGCAGCAAATCCACGTAATCCCCGGAGACGAAGCATATCTCCTGGCTGTCGGGTTTGTCGGCTACTTCCAACCCCAACTGCCCGGCGATGCGGCGGACCTCGGCCTTGTCGGATAAATCACCTATCGGAAGGAGTATCCGCCCCAGATGCTCGCGCGGAATCTCGAAGAGGGCGTAGGATTGGTCCTTATCGTCAGCCCGATAGATCTGACCGCCGACCATCCGGGCGTGCTGGCATGTGGCAACGTAACGGATGCCCATCGCATCGGCCTGGGCGATAAGATGGGCGAACTTGATGAACCTGTTGCAGCGGATACAAGGGTTCGGCGTTCGCCCGCGAGAATACTCATCCACGAAATAGTCGATTATCCGCGCGAAATCCTTGCTGACGTCGAGATTGACAAGTTCGATTCCGAGTTGGTCGGCTACGCGCTGCGTGTCGGCAGCGTCTTCGCCGTGTCCACACGGGTGGAGGAACAGACCTGTAACGTCATAACCAGCCTCCAGTAACAGAACCGCGGCTACGGAACTGTCCACCCCACCGCTCATCGCCAGCAGGATTTTTTCATTTCGGTTTGGCACGGAAATTATTGTAACCTCTTTACCGTGCGTTTGTGATGCCCAATAGGGTAGAAGGAGAAACGTTATCAATCAAACATCGTCAGGCGGCACGGCTGGGGTGATTTGCCCTCGATGCAAAATGCCCAACGATTCGGGCGTTGAGTTTTGCGCCCATTGCGGCGCGAAGATGGGGACGCACCGGC
>DAOVLS010000366.1 GCA_030631125.1 Planctomycetales bacterium | reverse complement strand
TGAGCGTCGGCTTGCTCCCGGGGACGTTGTACAGATCAGCGTCTTGGACCTGCTGCAAGACGGTCGCGAGGCGATCTTCCCCCGGCAGGTTACGGGAAGCGGAGTTATTTCGCTGCCGGGCTTGCCCAAGCCGATCAAAGTCCAAGGGATGACGCAGGACCAGGTCCGGGATGCCATCGTCAAGGCCTATGCGAAGATTCTCAGGAATCCGTCTGTTTCTGTGATGATCCTCGGGCGGCCCGCTGATCTTCCCAAAGACTTTGGGCAACATCGCCTCGCTCCTGGAGAGGTTGTCAAGATTAGTGTGCTGGACCTACTACGGGATGGTCAAGAGGCGACCTTTCGTCGCCAGGTATCAGGAAGCGGAGTTATTTCGCTGCCACTCTTGCCCAAGCCGATCAAAGTCCAAGGGATGACCCAGGACCAACTCCGCGATGCCGTTGTGAAGGCCTATGCGGAACCGAAGATTCTCATGAATCCGTCTGTTTCGGTGATGTTCCCTGGCTGGCAGCTCGCCAAAACACCGGACCCGGCGGTCGATAAGGCTCGCGCTGTGGCGGAGGCGTTTCTATCGGCGGCGATTGCAGGCAAAGACGCTGAGGCGATTAAACTTACGGATCCGCGAAGCGCCGTTCCTCATCAAGTGAAGGATTTCCGGGAGTTGCCCGATGCGAAAAGCCTGAAAGTTGTCAGCGTGTACGCCGACGACAAGACCGCGCTGGCCGTTACGACGGAAACCAGGGCGGATCATGGCCGCAAGGGGCCGTTGCTCATTCGCCTGATAAAACAGCGGGGCCTGTGGGTGGTAACCGACATCGACATAGAAACTCCGGCCAAGGCAAAGGACAAGCTGAAACGGTTCCTCAAGAAACATCCCGACGCAAAGCCGGTTACTTTAGCACCAGTGAGAAGGGCGGCTTTGGTCGCTACTAATAGATGGTTGCACCTGGTCGATCAAGGCAAATACGATACAAGTTGGGATAAGGCTGCGGCGTTTTTCAAGTCCGCTGTAACGAAGCAGAAATGGGCCGCTTCAATAAAGGGCGTCCGGGCGCCGCTGGGCAAGGCCAAGTCGAGAACATTCGTGTCGGCGCTGTACACCACTTCGCTGCCGGGCGCTCCGGATGGGGAGTATGTCGTGATCCAGTATCTGACGTCCTTCGAGAATAAGAAGCAGGCCGTCGAAACCATCACGCCGATGAAGGACAAAGACGGCAAATGGCGGGTGTCGGGGTATTACATCAAGTAGAATCTATGAGGCGAACAACGAAGCGGTAAAGTAAGGACGGTTGATGCCGAATCGAAGGATAAAGACAGGCACGGGCCACGCCGGAGGGTTGTGGCCTGTGCTGCTGGTTTTGCTTGTGGCGGTGCTGGTGCCTACGGCGTGTGTGCTGTGGTTTATGAACGCAGCCATGCGAAACGTGCAACTTGCCATGCGCCAGCGGCTGACCGACGTGTATCGCGAGCAGTTATCGACCGCAACCGACTCGCTGGATGAGTATTGGGCGGGGAAACTGGCGGAAATAAAAGCGGCATCTGGACTGAAATCGGCAGAGGTGTTTGCAAATCTCGCCCGCAGCGAAGTGGCCGACAGCATTGTCGTCTATGATAAGTCAGGGGCCGTCGCCTATCCCGTCGCAAGCAAGGCTGCCGGTCAGGACCAGTCGTCGCAGTGGGGCAAGGCAGAGAAACTCGAATACGAACTCTCCCGACCCGAACAGGCAGCCGATGCGTACGCGAAAATCGCCACCGAATCCAAAGATGTGAATCTCCAGGCCCGGGCTATGCAGTCCCAGGCGCGTTGCCTGCTCAAGGCCGGTCTGAAAGCCAAGGCAATCAAGGTGCTGACCGGCCCGTTGACCAAGGCGGAGTATCGCCGCGCAGTCGATGTTCACGGGCGCTTTATTGCACCCAACAGTCAACTCCTCGCGCTGCAATTACTGGCCGATTCGAAGCAAGGCGATTTTCGTGCCGTCGCTAAAAGCCTTGCCGAACGGCTCAACGATTACAGCCAACCGGCAATGCCCTCCAGCCAGCGGGTTTTCCTGATGGAGCAGTTGTTATCAAGTGGCGTTGGTGAGTTTCCTACGCTGGAAGCCGAAAGGCTGGCGGCGGAATATGTCGAAGCGGGCGGTTCGCAGCCGGGCGAAGCGGGCATGAGGCAGTCAATCCTGAAAGGTGCGTGGCGGCTCGTGTCGCCAGCCGGCCGGATTGTGGCGTTGTTTTCCGACAACAACGTCGCATATGTCCTTGAATCGCTCGCGCCGAAGAGTCCGCCTCTCGTTGGCGCGAAGGTAATCGCGCACTATGGCGATAAATCCGGCGTATCGGCTGAGCCTTTTCTGTCGGTGCCCGCCAGCGAGCACATGCCGGGCTGGCACTTGTCGCTGTATCTCGACAAGCCGGACCCATTCGTGGCTGCCGCTCGCCGGCAGAACGCCGTCTATCTCTGGATAGGCTCCCTTGGAATCCTCACCATTGTGATTCTGGCGATTGCCGTAGCACGCTACATCGGCAGGCAGATGAAACTCACCCGCCTGAAGAACGATCTGATCGCCACCGTCAGCCACGAACTGAAAACGCCGCTGGCCGGAATGCGTGTCCTGGTCGATACGCTGCTGGAAGGGCGGTGCGAGAGCTCCGAGCAGGCGAATGAGTATTTCCGCCTGATCGCAAAGGAGAACACCCGCCTCAGCCGGTTGATAGACAACTTCCTGACATTCTCACGAATGGAACGGAACAAAAAGGCCTTCGAGTTCGACGAAGTTAACGTGGGCGAAATCGTAACGGAGGCAGTTGATTCGGTTCGTGAAAAATTCGCATCGCCCGGATGTAATCTGGACGTGGATGTCGCTGCCGGCCTGCCGGCGATCAACGCCGACCGCGACGCATTGATAACGGTAATCTTGAATCTGTTGGACAACGCCTGGAAGTATTCCGGCCACGAGAAGCGGATCGTCATTCGGGCGTATGCCGCCGACGGCGCAGTCTGTCTGGAGGTTTCGGACAACGGAATCGGAATGTCGCGCCGGACCGTTAGGAAAGTCTTTGACCGTTTCTACCAGGTTGATCAGACGCTTTCGCGCCGGGTCGGCGGTTGCGGACTGGGGCTGAGCATCGTAAAGTTTATCATCGACGCGCACGGCGGCTCGATCGACGTAACCAGCCAGCCGGGCGAAGGCAGCACGTTTATCGTGGGATTGCCCGTTGCCATTCAAATCCAGGCCGCCAACTCGTAAAGGAAGCAGCCCAGTGGCTAGTGAAACGGTTCTGATTATCGAAGACGACGCGACAATG
>DAOVLS010000180.1 GCA_030631125.1 Planctomycetales bacterium | reverse complement strand
TCCATCAGTACTCCACGTGAAGATGATACTCCTCAATTCTCAATTCGCAAGCCCCCGCGGTTTGAGCCGTCATCTACTTGACTGCCGCAATTGACCGACGACAATACCTTCCCCGCAAGGATAAGGGTTTGCCATGAAGACAGAGAGGCAGCCGATGGGCAGAGCAGTGGAATGGACCGACGAAATATGGCTTGACCCGCCGAGCATCTATCGCAGCGCGCCGTTCTGGGCGTGGAACGATCGGCTGGACCCGGAGCGACTGTGCCGCCAGATCGAGCAGATGCACTCGGCGGGGATGGGCGGGTTCTTCATGCACAGCCGCGACGGCCTGAAGACGCCATACCTGTCCGAGCAGTGGTTCACCTGCGTGGATGCGTGCGTTGAGCAGGCCCGCCGGCTTGATATGAAGGCCTATCTCTACGATGAAGACCGCTTTCCGTCGGGGAGCGCCGGTGGAATAGTTACCCGAGACCGGCCCGATTTGGGCGTGCATCTTCTGGTTGCGCTTCGGCAAGAGCGTGCGCCGGCGGAGATGGAGCGTATCGGGGACTTTGCCGTGAAGTTCGACGATTCCGCGAAGGTTCGGGACTATCGGTCCCTGAAGAAGGGTGATCGCCCCGCTGACGGTGAGACGCTTATTTCCTTTGCCGTCGCGCCGTCCGACCCTGAACGGTGGTTCAACGACGCGCCTTATCTGGACGTGCTCAGCGCCGAGGCAGTTGATCAGTTCGTCAACCTTACGCACCAGGCATATGCCGACCGTTTCGGGAAGGATTTCGGGGGTGTGATACCGGCAATCTTCACCGACGAGCCTAACTATTCCCACGGTTCGATCAGCATGGACGGTCTGGCTGCAACGCTGCCATGGACGAAGCATCTGCCGCGACAGTTCAAACGCCGTCGCGGATACGATTTGCGGGACCACCTGGTCGAGTTGACATTCGCCCTGCCCGGCGAGGGCTTCAGCAAGGTCCGCCACGACTATTACCGTACACTGACAGAGTTGTTCGTTGAGAATTTCTCGGTTCGCATCGGTCGCTGGTGCGGGCGGAACGGCATCGCCCTGACAGGCCACTACCTGGCAGAGGGGACCCTGCCGCTTCAGGTGCAGCACGTCGGCGCAGCCATGCCGCACTACCCGTATCAGCAGTGGCCCGGCATCGATATGCTCACCGATCAGCGCGACGAGATCGCTACGGTTAAGCAGTGCACTTCAGTCGCCGACCAACTGGGGCGAGAGCGGGTTTTGAGCGAATTGTACGGCTGCACGGGATGGGACTGGCCCCTGGAAGGGCATAAGTTCAACGCCGAATGGCAGTACGTTCTGGGGGTCAATTTCCGCTGCCCGCACCTGTCGTTTTACAGTCTCGCCGGAGCGGGCAAACGCGACTATCCCGCCAGCATTTTTCCTCACAGCCCGTGGTGGAAGTACTACCGGACAGTGGAGGATTATTTTGCCCGGATGAGCGTGATGCTGACCCGCGGCAAGTGCGTCCGCGACGTGCTGATGATCCATCCCATCGAAAGCGCGTGGGGGTTGTTCACGGCTACGCCCGACTGGAAAGAGGCGCCTTCGACCGGACCGGTCGTGGAACTCGACAAAGCCTTCCAGTCGCTGCTGGCGGGTCTGCTGGACGGGCAATACGACTACGACCTCGCCGACGAGTCGCTTCTGGAGCGCTACGGTACGGTCGCCAAAGACGAATTGCGCTTCGGGAAGATGAAATACCGCCTCGTGCTCGTTCCGCCGGCGGCTACGCTTCGGGCGAGTACGGTGGCGCTGCTGAAGGAGTTCGTCTCGGCCGGCGGGCGGGTGCTGTTCACCGGAAGCACGCCGGAGAGAATCGACGGGGAGACCTCCGAAGAATTGTCGCAACTGCTGGAACAGTCCGGCACGTGCTCCCCGGACCCGAAAGCCGTCGTCGAAGCCATCGAGGAACGCCTCGACCGCCGTGTTAGCATCACCGAGAAAGGCCGCCGGACCGAAAATATCTGGACCATGCTGCGGAAGGTCAAGGGCGGTTACCTGCTGTTTGTCCAGTCCTGCGACCGCCAGGCCGGGCATGACGTTCACGTCTGCGTCCGAGGCGGAAACCCCGTCGTCCTGTGGGACGCCATGACGGGCAATCGCCGCCGGGTCGAATCGGCCTCCGGGTCCGGTTCCGTCGAGTTCGATCTGCACCTTCCGCCGACCGGTTCGGCGCTGGTAAGCGTGGGTCTGCGGGTCGATGCCGATGAACCTCTCGAACCGGTCGAGGTCGTCTCCACCGTCCCGGTTTCGCCTGCGTGGAAGATAGAACTGCTCGAGCCGAACAGTTTCCCGCTGGACTTCTGCCGGTTCCGCGTCGGCGAGGGGGATTTCTCTGCGGCGGTTCCGGTGCTGCTGGCGGATGAAAAGATTCGTACCGGCTTCGGCCTGCCGGAGCGGGACTACGCCGCCCAACAGCCTTGGTATCTCGCCGCCACAGGCAGGGCCGACCGGAAACCGCTTGGCCGATGCGAGATGATGTTCAATTTCCACGTCTCCGAATCGCCGGCGTCCCTGCACGTCGCGATCGAACGTCCTGAAGATTTTGAAATCATCCTCAATGGGCAAACGGTCGGATCCGAACCGACCGGATGGTGGGTCGATGAGGACCTCAAGACAATCGACATCAGCGGCGCTGTGGCCGACGGCGACAACGAACTGCTGCTGCGCTTCGATTATCGCTCGGATATGGAACTGGAAGACCTGCACCTTATCGGTCCGTTCGGCGTCCGCCGGACGGGGGCGAAACCCACGTTTGACGGATACACGCTGACCGCTCCGCCGACGGAACTTCCTGCCGGTTCATGGGTCGGGCAAGGTCTGGATTTTTACGGCGGGGCTGTGAAATATCGCATCGGCGTCCCTGATTCGGTCCGCTCGGCTGTCGAGGACGGGCGGCGCGTCCGGCTGGCGCTGCCGGAGGTCGAATGCACAGCCGCCGCCATCCACGTCGGCGACGAGACCTTCGTGCTGCCCTGGCCTCCGATGAGCGCGGACATCACCGAAGCACTTACCGCCGGAGCCGAGGAGGTTTGCGTCGAGGTTATCGGCGGGCGGAAGAACATCCTCGGACCGCTCCATACGCCATGGGGCGGTTGGACCGGCCCGAATCACTTCAGCCCGCACGACGAACAGTGGACCGACGACTACATCCTCAACGACCACGGCCTGACGGCCCCGCCGGTGTTCGAAATACTGGAACAGCGATCCTCCATTAAATAACGTCACCCATCCTTTAATCTGAAATTATTTGCGCCAGTGCGATCCGCTCGATTCCGGCGGGGTCTTTGCCGAATCGAATGTTCTCATATCGGCCTGCTTCATTCAGCAGGTCATAGACACGCTCTGCCTGGTCGAAGCCGATTTCGACTGCCAGCAGCCCGCCTGTCCCGAGCAGTGTCGAGGGAGCGGCCTGCAGATGGTTCGGGGCGTCTTTGATGATGCGTGTAATGAATTCCAATCCGGTCGGCCCGGCGCGGAGGGCGGCTTCAGGCTCGCGCTTGACCGGATCGGGCAGTTGCTCCATCTCCGCATCGGTTACGTAAGGCGGATTGGATGTAATAATATCGAAAACCCGGTGCCGTGGCAGCGGTGTTTGCGGCCACGTTAATAAATCCGCGTGTTCAAGACGGACTCGGTTGACCAGATCATGCCGCTCGACGTTCTCTCGCGCTACTGCCAGGGCGGCTTCGGAGATGTCGGTGGCGAGGACGGTCAGTGTCGGGCAATGCTTCGCCGCCGCCACCGCCACGCACCCGCTTCCGGTGCAGACGTCCCACAGCCGAACGGCGTCCGTCCGTTCGCGGGCGTAATCCAGCACCGCATCGACCAGCAATTCCGTCTCAGGCCGGGGGATAAGAACGTCGGGCGTTACCTTTATCGTCAGCGAATAGAATTCCTTCTGCCCGGTGAGATATGCAATCGGCTCGCCATCGGCCGCCCGGCGGACGAGTTGGCGAAAGGCCGACAGTTGCTCGTCGGTCGGCGCCCGGTCGAACTGCGTGTACAGCGCCACCCGCTTACAGCCCAGGACATACCCCAGCAGCACCTCGGCAGCCAGCCTCGGCTCGTCGATACCGGAGCGTGTAAAATAATCCTTCGTCCAGTTGATCAGGCGAAGAACCGTCCATTTGTCGGTAGTGGCGTTTATGTTGAATAACCTCAAAAAATTCAAACCACAAAGGGCACAAAGCACACCAAGAGAAAAAGAAACAAAAAATCCCTTTTGTTTTCTTTGTGTTCTTCGTGCTCTTTGTGGTTCATTCTGTTTATGTATCACAAACGGCGTGGCAGACAAACAGGGAAAATTCTCACTCACTTATGAAAAAATAACGGTAGAATACGCACAAGCAGTCCGTGGTCGGCAAAAAACGGATATGATTGCTGATTGCTGAAGGATGAATCCTGATAATAAATGATTATTGATTGTCATACACGTATATGGGCGTCTCCGGGTCAGATGGGCCTCGGCGCTGCCGGGTGGCTGACCCGTAACGGCGGGCAGGAGAATCTATCCGCCGATCCGGGCGAGCACGCCGTCGCGGCGAGAGACGTTACAAAAACGTTCGTGTGGGGTTTTCGCAGCACGCATCTGAAGGCGGAAGTTCCCAACACCTTCCTGGCCGATTACGTTGCCCAGCACCGCGCCGAAGCCGTCGGTATCGCCGCGGTTGATCCGACCGAACCGGACGTAATGGAGCGCCTGGCCAACATTGCCGGACGGGCCGAGTTCGCCGGAATCACTATAAGCCCCGCCGCCCAGTGTTTTCACCCCGCCGACACGCGAGCGATGAAAGTTTATGAATTCTGCGCCGAGCGGTCCCTGCCTGTTTTCGTCGAGGGCGGGACGGACCTCGCGACGCAGGCGGTCCTGGAATTCGCCCGCCCGCACCTGTTCGACGAGATAGCGCGGACCTTCCCGTCGCTGACAATCGTCATCGCCGCGATGGGCAGCCCGTGGATCGGCGAAACCGTCGCACTGCTGGGGAAGCAGCCGAGGGTCTATGCCGACATCGCCGCCCTGCTACGCAGGTCTTGGGATGCATACCAGGCGCTGCTTGCGGCGCACCAGTCCGGCGTAACGGGGAAACTGCTCTTCGGAAGCGATTTCCCGTTTTCTACCGCAGCAGAGGCCATCGAACGGATGTACCGCATCAACGAGATAGCTCACGGCACAGGCCTGCCGACGGTGCCACGCGAAACACTCCGCGGAATCATCGAACGCGACGCGCCGGCGGAACTTGGCATCGCACCGGCAAGTAAGGTATAATGCCGACAATGGATAAAGTTAATTCTTCAGGAGCATAATAATGAAACAATTGACAATAATTCTTGTGGCAGCCGTGATATTCCTGACCCTTGGCTGTGAGAAAAGGGCAGGCCAGGCCGAAGAAGCAGCCAGGTACGACGCGGAAATTGACGGCCCGACCTGCATGCTGACCGTCAGTACCGACGAGAACCTACTGGCTGACCAGAAGAAAATATCCCGCCAGGCCAGACTTGATGTCGAGTCTGCCGAAGAATCCACCACGCCTGCGCCTGCCGCCGATCCGGCGGGG
>DAOVLS010000119.1 GCA_030631125.1 Planctomycetales bacterium | reverse complement strand
GATCATGGCGTTTATCGAGACGCTCTTGCCCGATCCGGTAGTACCGGCAAGGAGCATGTGCGGCATGGCCGCCAGGTCCGAAACAATCGGATCGCCGGAGGCGTCCTTGCCCAGGTACATCGGTAAGTGCATACGATCTGCGGCGTCCGGTGAAAGGGTCATCAGTTCCTTCAGGCGGACGATTTCCTTGTCGAGGTTCGGAACCTCGATTCCGACGGTGTCGCGTCCGGGAAGCGGGCTGACGACGCGAACGCCCGGAACGGCAAGCGCCCGGGCGATATCGGGCGCCAGCGAGGAAATCCGGCTGACCTTAACGCCCGGCGCAAGCGACAGTTCGAGCAGCGAGATAACCGGGCCTGTCATATGGCTGACGACCTGGGCCTCGACGCCGAAATCGTCCAGCGTCTGCTGGAGGATGGCGCGTTTTTCAGCGACCAGCGATTCCTGGCTTTCGAGGTATCCGCCGGCCGGTTCGGCCAGGAGGTCCATGTCGGGCAGTTCGTATTCGCCGGGGGCCTTCGGGGCCTTGGCTTTTACCGGCGGGGAAGGCTTTTTCCCCGTTGACTTCGGCTTGATTTGGTCAATAGCGGTAGTCTGGCTAGGTCGAGCAAGGGCGGTGCGAGGGGCCGATTCCCTGTCGGGCCTGGGCCGGGCGGTGGCGCGCTTGACTGCATCTTCAAACGTCGCGGGCGCTCGCCGCGAACGGAGTTTCCCCAGAAGCGCGGGTAGTTTCAGCACGAGGCTGTCGGCCATCAGCATCACCGCTATTCCGAACGCGGTGGCAAGCACCAGCCAAGCGCCCGTATCGGCCATATATTTCAGAAGAATCCCGCCGATGCCGATGCCCAGTATGCCTCCGACGCCTTGAGGCTGGAGGATGTACGATGCCGCCGCCGAGGCCGTTACTATCATCGCCAGACCCGTCAGCCGCCAAGGCAGATGGTTTATCCGCCCGCCGAGCAGCATCGCCCCTGCCGATATTGTCGCCACTATCAGCAGCGCGTACGTTCCACCGCTGCCTAACCAGTACATCAGTCCGAAGGCTATGTAAGCCCCGGCCGGTCCGGCGGTGTTGTGAACCGGCGGCGGGGGATAGATGACACTTGCCGGCGGGTCCGTCGGAGAAAAACTCAGCACCGCCAGCCACGCCATAATCGTCCCGCCGGTCAGCACCAGCACAAAGCAATACCGCGCAAACCGCCACCCCGGACGAATCGCCTCATCCTGCTGGACCTCTTCAGGTTCAGGTTTCTTTTTCGCACTTTTGCTCATCTTGCCCAAACTACCCGGTTTGCAAACCCACGGAACGCGGTCCGTGGGCGTGGATATTACGGTATTCCAGTCTTTTTCCTAATCCCAAGCCTGCCACGCCGTAGCCTTGGCGAAGGCGGGTTCCTGATCCCTGTTTTTATCGGACTCACCTTCGGTTCCTCTCCAGAGCAAATCAAGGGGGGTATCGCCCGCGCCGCCGCATCCTTGACATCGGGGCTGTCTTGTAGTACTCAAGTGCCAACCGGGCTTTGAGTGCCTGACCGCCGGATTACCTTTTTGTGGATACCCGTTATGAAAATATTCATCGTCAATTGTGGCAGCAGTTCAATCAAGTATCAACTGTTTGAGATGGCCGATGAGTCGGTCCTGGCGAAGGGCTTTCTTGAGCGGATCGGGACCTTGCCTACCGGCAGGCAGGCGTCCGAGGCGGTGCTCCATCACATTGCCGACGGGCAGCAGCATAACAGCCCCGTTGAAGCGCCGGACCACTCTGCCGGGCTGGGGTTAATCCTCAAAGCGATAACGGACTCCGATGTCGGCGTTCTGGCGGACCTGGACGAGATCGATTGCGTCGGGCATCGCGTCGTACACGGGGGCGAGCAGATACACCACAGCACCCTGATCGACGATGCGATTATCGCAATAGTGCAGTCCAATGCCGAGTTGGCGCCGCTGCACAATCCGCCGAACCTCGCCGGAATTACCGCTGCGATGTCGGCCTTGTCGAAAATACCGCACGTTGCGGTTTTCGATACCGCCTTCCTGTCCGACCTTCCGGCCCGCGCCTTCCGCTACGCCGTGCCGCGGGATTGGTACAGCAAATATCACGTTCGGCGCTACGGCTTCCACGGCACCAGCCACCGATACGTAACGCTGCGGGCGGCCGAACTGCTCGGAATCGACGCCGAGAAGGTAAATCTCATTACCGTTCACCTCGGCAACGGATGTTCCATGACGGCCGTCGCCGGCGGAAAGGCGGTGGACCACTCCATGGGAATGACGCCGCTGGAAGGCCTGGTTATGGGAACGCGATGTGGGGACATTGACCCTGCGGTGGTTTTTTACATGGCCAAACGGGCGGGTCTGAGCCTGGAAGATTTGGACCGTATCCTGAATAAGGAGTCGGGCCTGCTGGGCGTATCGGGCGTAAGCAACGACATGCGCGACTGCCTTGCCGCTGCCGACGACGGAAACGCCGACGCCGCATTGGCTGTGGAACTGTTCGTCTATCGCATCGTCAAGTACATCGGGGCGTATTTCACCGTTCTGCCGGGCTGTGACGCAGTGGTCCTGACCGGCGGGATCGGCGAGAACTCCCTGCCGATCCGCCGGCGGATATGCCAGGGCCTCCAGCGGCTTGGAGCGGAGGCCGACGAGGAGCGGAACAATTCGATCGTCGGCGGCAAGGCCGGCCCGATAACCACCGACGACTCGTCTCTGCCCGTATGGGTCATCCCCACGGATGAGGAACTGATGATCGCGCGCGAAACACAGGTGGTGGTGGAGCGAGTGTAAAAAATTACCCGTTTACTTTCTTATCAGTCGGTAGAATTAAGGAGATTGCGGTATCCGCCCCCTTATACCGACCCCTTATGCCTCACCACGGGCTAGAGGCGGAATTCTCTTTGCTTTGTTCGTTTTGCGTTGACAAAGACCTGGGTTTTACCGTTTCTCACTCGGACTTTTATCTTGTTTCCGCGTACAGTAATGGTTGGACTTGCGTAATTATCCCAGCCCTCCGGTGGATGTGGTTCGACACGAAGAGTTTTCCCCACACGGATTCCACAAATCGCTTCTATATAAGTTATCACGAAAAGCGCCGGCGGCCAGGTGAACCATTGCCGCGATCGTCTTCGCCCGGTATGCCTATCTATGATTTCGGGTATAAGCAGGTTGTCGCTCATGGACGTCGCGATCATGTCCAGGAATCGCCCGGCTGCATGCGCATCCTCCGGAATCGCGAGAATATGCCCCATAGCGGCCATGGGCCACGGAGCATCGGGACAACATTTGCTTCCATCGCACAGAGCGGCAAACCTGCCACTCGCCGTGTGCCTGTATCCCTGGTTACGATCGCTGTAGATAAACTTCAGGGTATTCCGATAAACATCAGAATCGTTTGCGCAGTAACCGAACCACGGCGCCGTCAGGAGGTTCGGCATGTCCGCGTGATCATAGAGCAGATGCCTGTTGCGCCCGTCGGTTTCGAATGCGTAAAGTCGGCCCCATGGCTCTTGGCATATCACGCCGGAAGTCTCGATCGCATGGCGCAGATCCTTTGCACGCCGAAGAAACCTCGCCGCACCCCTGCTTTCTCCATATGCTTCCTCATATATCTCGGCGAGATTCTCGAACATTACGGCTACAAGCATGTTCCCCGGAATAAAAAAGGGATAGGTGCAGGCCTCGTCGCTGGACCGTCCACCGGAACTGTAAAGGCCGGTCGTCTTCGAATGTACTTTTTGGAGGGCCTTCAAAATAATGCTCAATCCTTCGCGCACAGCCTGTTCTTTCAGGAATTCGCCGTCGCCGCTGAATCGCCAGTAGCGATACAATTCCAGGACGGGATAGGCCACGGCGTCGAGAAGAAAGTGTCCGATATTCTTTTTCGGGGGGCAGGATGCGACATAGGAGGTGCCCACGCCTACTTGCGGGATCGCCTTCTCGAAGTAAAAACGCAAATGGCGTTTGCTGATTTCGGGATCGAGATACAACAATGCGGAGGAGATATAATAACTGTCTCTGGATAAGTCCAAAGGGTACTCGGTATGGTCGGCGTGAAGGATAGCGACATCATCAAAATCATAGGCGTTGCTCTTTGCATAGGAGAGTCCCTGGAGGAATCCCGCCTCCAGTATCTTGTCCGGCATAGACACATCCATCAAGTGAGCCGCTTGTGCTTTCCAGCGTCTCGTGGTATTTTTCAGCAGCGATGCCGGCCCGGCGCCAAGTAATCTATCTTCGGCGCTCATAACCGTCTTTTGCGTGTTGCCGACAATTGCATAAAGGTGAAGCTCTTCTGTTTTCTTTCCTTTCAAACAAATACTGTAGTCGGCCTCATAGTTGACAATATCCCTTTGTCGTTCGCCTTCGACGGGAAATTGAGCGGTTTTTCCTTGGTGTAATTCAGAGTCGGGCTTGACACTGAAGGAGTAGCCGCTGCTCTGCCGGTTGGCGGCGAAGCGGCAAAAGAGGTCGGCTTCGTTCTGGGAAATCGCAAAACCTTCACGGCTGGAAGTGAGACCTAACGCTCCGGCGGGACCTGGGCACACAAAGTTCCCAGCGCCGTCATGAAGGTATCCTGCCTCCTTACCGAGGATATTGGCCCCACGAACTCGCACATTGATGTCTATTTTCGCTTTTGGGCAACGTCCGGCAAACCGGATGACATGGACAAAGGCGTCCTCGTTCAGGGGGCACAGGCCAAAGGCTTCCACGTCAATGCGGTCCTTCCAGTTGCCGGCAATGACAAACTCGGTATGCGGAACGAGGTTGGTGTCGTACCAGCTTCTTGTTTCTTCTGCATATGTTTCTTCTCCATCCAGAATCAAGGATATGTCCCACCATCCGAATTGGAGAAGGCCTTTGTGTGCCCGCGAGAACCAATTCAGTGCAGGTACGGCCATAAGCGAAGAAGGAAAGAACCCCGTCGGCGCCCAGTTGGCATTGATCCTCCCGTTGCCCGTAGTGAGAGTGTTAAGCGGGGCGTGATGGAACAGGATTCCGTCACAAGTACGCACGCGGTTTTCCTCGCGGGAGGAAAAGTAGATTTCTTCGTTCATTTTCGTTACCTGCCTTTCTTCCGAATCGGAGCCAGGGAGCCGACGAAATGGTGCAACCTGTTTCAGCAAAATGCCAGGCTAATTCTGCCGGGCGAATCCAGGACGTGTCTTCCTTCGTTGGAAGACCGCTTATCATGTTATCATGGTCCGCCAACAGCCCCACTCTAACCGGGTTTTTCCATTTAGTGCGATGCGGTACCGCCCTCACCTGCTGGCCCGTGGTGAAAGTTGTACTGCTTGAAGCATATCCAAAGTGGCGGTATCATGCCAGTAAATCATCAGTGGAACAGGGATGGTGTGTGACTGATTTTTCTGGCGAGATTCGCAAAAGGGTATTACTCCTTATTCTTTCTTGCTTTAATCGGTCAGCAATCAGGAGACACAGGGAAACATAGGGACGTTGGGGTTGTTGAAAAAGTCGTAGCACAGGCGTCTCGCCCGTGAGGAACCACGGGAAATGCTACGATTCCCGGTAAAACCAGCACGGGCGAGACGCCCGTGTTACGAAGAGGTCGTCTCTTCGGGTGTGAAGTATCTCCTTGCCTCGCCGGACATTTTCCGGCGGTAGCGGAGCGGAGTAAGCCCGTCATTGTTTCGGCGGAAGACCTGGCCGAAGTAACTGGGGTCGTCGATTCCCACCAGTTCGGCGATCTCGGCGACCTTCAGATCGGTCAGCAGCAGTTCCCTTGCGGCCTCCATGCGGAAGGCCAGGAGGTACTGCATGGGCGTCAGGCCTGTGGCGGCCTTGAACTGCCGGCGGAGGTGATTGCCGCTGGCATCGACCGCCGCGGCGATTTCGTCCAGACCGATGGAGGTGTGGTAATTGGACCGGATGAACTCCTGGGCGGCCTGTACCCGGCCGGTGATATGCTTTGGGCCTGTCGTGAGCGAAGTCGAACGGTCTGTGGGGTGGGCCGTCAGTACGTTCACGCTGCTGGCGGCGGTGTCGGCGCGCAGACATCGCTCCATGAACTCCATCAGGATACAACGCCCGACGCGGGCGTAATTCGCCGGCTTGGCGCCGACCTCATCGGCCAGGCAGGACATCAGCCTGCTGACCTGCCGATCCAGGAGCATGTAAGGACGGGTCCCGCCTATCGCGTCGGTCTTGCCGACGAAGCGCGAAACCTGAACACGCACGCCGAACGGATAAACCGTCAGCCAGAGCACCAGACCCGCAGAAGACTTATCGAGTTCGAGCGTCCTGGTATCCCACAGCCTTACGTGCCCCGGACCGTGGATGGTCATCGAAGGCATGAACGCCATCTTGTAAGGCGTGAAGATAACCGTCTTGCCGGCGATGCAGTACGGGGCTTTCCCGGCCAGCCCGATCGCCAGTTCGTGCTCGGGATGCCGCAGGTTGCACAGCGGCGCCGGCTGGCCGGATTTACCGCGGCTTGGGGACTTGATCTGCTCGGGCAGGATCAACCCGCCGATACCGTCGCGCTCAATCCGCGGCAGGATGTGTTCGTCAATGACGTTGCGGATTGTTTCGCAGATACTATTCACTCGCGGCAGTATAACAAGGATAGGGACTAGGGACTAGGGACTAGGGACTTGGGACTGGCAAAAGGAACTTCACCGCAGAGCACGCAGAGACCGCAGAGAAGTAGAAAATAAACAACAATACTTTTCTCTGCGATCTCTGTGTGCTCTGCGGTTTATTTTGTTACGGTCTCTGAAAAAAGTTCCGTGAAAATTCGTGCAATTCGCGGGGTTTTCGTCGTTTTGGTCGCGGAATCTGCGGATGTCGCCCCCGTCGCAAAATACGAATATTCGGCCACGAAATATCGATTTTTCCCCTTGACAAAATCGCGGTTCAGTGGTAAAATATGAGTGTCAAATCGGAGGTTCAGCTTCACCGGCGGAGGTGAGTTTTTCACAGCGACTCCGAAACTTTTCACGGATTACAGAGAGGAGAAAAGATGAGAAACTTTACGATTTTATTGG
>DAOVLS010000002.1 GCA_030631125.1 Planctomycetales bacterium | reverse complement strand
TTTCTCGCCGCGCGCGTGCTTCATCGCCGCCGAGGCCATCGCCGGGTACATCAAGACCCGACCGTGGCATAAGCGAGTCCTGTGGTCTGTGGCGCCGTTCTCGTCGGAGACCCGGAAGATCAGTATTCACGGCGACCTGGCGCGAATGCTCGGTGGCAAGACGCCCGTGAAGGAGACACTCCCGGCCCGGTTCGTCTGGCCTGCCGCCAGCAAGAACAAGGAGCCTGTGAAGCCAGACCGAAAGAGCAATATCCTGCTGCTCGGCGACAGTCATTGCCTGGTCTTCAATACCGGTGGCGAGTTACACGCTCGTGGTGCGGGCCTGGCCGACCAGATTACCTTTGATCTAACGCAGTCGATTGACCTGTTGGGCGTGAAGGGTTCGGGTGTAACAACGTCGCGGATCAGTCTGCTCCGTCGCGCGAGAGCGGATGCGGACTATCTGAAGAATAAGAAACTGATCATCTGGTGCTTCACTGCGAGGGATTTCACCGAAAGCCGTGGCTGGAGGAAGGTGCCCATTGTCAAATAGACCGCAAGAACCTACTGGGGCTTCCGTTTCTGATACGACAATTTCACGCTCCTTCGCAAGCAGACAGGCCTCGAGCCGCAGAGCAGAAATCTCCAGCGGTTTGTCGAATTTGACTTTCTTGCGGGGGCGCTCATCTTTACCCTCCAGTCGACCAGTGCCAGGTTTTTCCGTCCTCGCTCCAGGCGAGCGCCAGACTCGCATGCCCGTGGGCGCTGTGCATCTAAAGTCCAGCGGTCGATGAGCCGTGGAAGAACAGCAGGTACTTCCCCACCGCCGGTTCGTTACG
This sequence comes from Planctomycetales bacterium, assembly GCA_030631125.1. The sequence goes on along the minus strand of DAOVLS010000002.1, from coordinate 23,389 downwards.
CAGGTCGAGTACGAACCCAGCCGTCAGTCGCCCTTGCGCCCACGGCCAGTCCTTCTGGCCCAGCGTGATGAGTTCGCCAACGTCGCGCCAGGTTTTCAGGTCGTCCGACCGCCTGACGCCGATACCATTCTCCGGCGAATGAAACAGCACGTATTCGTCGCCATCGACAAGCACGCAGACATTCTCTCCGCTGTCGCTTCGTCCGAAGTACGTCCAGGTCTCGAAATCCCGCGTCCAGGACATACTCACGCCGTTCTGCTTGTAGAAGCACCACCATTTGCCAGGCTCGTTCTTGTCCTCGATCAGGTACGGGTCGATCATTCGGCCCATTTCCGCCACTGGACAGCCCGGCCCCTTGACCCGCAGAAGCTCCGGCTCGGACCAACTGTCAAGGTCCTCACTACGCATGATCCAGACGCGGGACTCGGCGGTACCGAACACCTCATCATTCGGCGTGGGATACGTCTGAAGGCACATGAGCCACTCGTCCTGGTAAAGGATGACGTTGCCCGGGCTGGAGTAATTCAAGTTCAGATCGCGCGGCGTGAAAATCTCCGGCTGCGTCCACGTAACGAGATCGCCACTGCGGCTGATGCCGGTATAGACGTAGTAATGCTCGTCGTCCTCGCGGCGGTGCACTGTGAAGTACATCCGAAAGACGCCGTCGTGGTAGATTACAGCCGGATCACGATATGCCGTTGCCTGGTCGCCCTCGATGATGATGGGCGAGGTAAGCCTGGAAAAGTCGATCGCCATTATATTCCCAAAAGGTTGAGGCTCAGCGCAATTGTCTTATCTGCGTCTCGTCCATCGCCCCGGCGTAAAGTCGCACGTCGGCGATAGCGCCGCTGAATGAACCCTGCGCACCGAAGCCTATTGTCAGCGGCTTGGAGTTGGCAAGGTCAAAGGATTGCACTTCCGGCGTTTCCGAGGCGACGGACAGTTCGCCGTTGACGTAGAGCAGTAATTCCTTGCCGCGCCGCACGGCTGCGATGTGCGTCCAGTCGCCGCCGATGTCATACTCGTGACTGACGACATGCCCGATCTGGAGGGCGAAAACGCGCCCAAGGCTTTCATCAGCCGCCGCATCGACGGCCCGGCCTCGACAAGAACCGGTAGAGGCAAAAAGCCTCCCCTGGTACGAAGTAAGAGAAGGAACGCGACACCATGTGTCGCCGTCTTCGAGGCTCCAATCCGCTCGCTGCGCGAGGCTTTTCAGAAGCGTCCACTGACCGTCGGTTTCGTAGCGATAAACCTCGGCCTTGGGGATCACGCCGGCGTAGAGTTTGCCGTTGTGGACGGTAAGGTCCATGACTTCGTTGAATTGCTTTCCGTTTTCAGATTTGGGCAAGCCCAGTTGGCCGACGATAGTCCAGTCGTTGACGGCCTCGCGGCGGAGGACGTATCCCTGTGGCCAGGTGCCGATGTAGAGGCTGCCGCCGAAAACCTGGAACGAATGAATCTGCTCGATCCCGTGTGGGTCGGAACCGATGCAGGTCCATTTCCGTCCGCCTTCGTAGCGGTGGATATTACCGTGGGTAGCGACGTACAGTGTTCCACCCAACGGGACAAAACATTCCATGTTGCGCCCGTCAGGCGCTCCGCAGTCGATCCATTTCACCCCGTCGTACTTGAAACACCTGCCACCCCCCATAGCGTCGATACCGACGTAGAGTTCGCCGTCGAAACTACCCATACAAAGGACGCGCGTGCCTTCGCCTACCTGCCCCAGGTCCCGCCAGTCTGTCCCGCCTTCATAGACGAACACGTGGGTCGGCGCGGTAGGGAATGAGTCTCCAAGATACCCTTTGGCCCGATGCCAGTCCCAGATGCCGGTTCCGGCGTAAATTTTATCGTCGTGAACGATCATTGACTGGACGGTAAGGTGATTCGGGTCGGTTCCAAGCCGACCGCAGTCGATCCATTCGGTTCCACCGGCGTAGTGGAAGATGTGTGCGGCGTCGGCTGGGTTTTCCGCGTCGGCGATGCCACAGTAAAGGTCGCCCCGGTGAACAAGAAGACATGGAACGAAGGAATCCGACAGCCAGGGTTTTCCGCAGTCCTCCCACGAACCGATGTAGCCGTCGTCGATACCGAAGTGCACGTGCCGCGTGTCGGACATGGAATTGTAGCCCGGGCTGCTGCCTGCAACGTAGAAATTGACGCCACAGCGCCGGACGGGGTCGTACTTACTGAGAATATCGCCGAAAACGCTTCTCATCGGCAAGTCGCATTTGATCCGGGCGGAAATGGAGAAGTCGCAATCTCCGAGGTTGAGCACCTTGGAGCCATCCACGCGGATAAGACTGTCAAGCCCGTTGAAGACCGCAGCCCCGTTACTCACCCCGTCCGGTCCGTCAGTGTATCGAACATTTTGTGCCAGGCCGTGATTCTGTCCGGCTGCGTCGTCTGCATTTCCTTTAAGTGGCCAGTACGCAATGAGTTCGGGGGCGGGCATAAATTATCTCCTTCTTGCGATGTCCCCAGTGCGATATGTCTTCGAGTATCAGCCTCTCAAGCGATTAACCGTCTTCTGAACATTCTGGACCAGTGTATTGGCGAGGTCCTCATAGTAAGCGGGTTTGTTCTCGCTCCGGCGGTAACGTCTGCGGTCCCAGTCTTTCAATATCCTTTGCAGAAGTGCCTTGCCTTCGGTATGGAGTTTTCGCTTTTGCGGGCTTGGCGGACCCTGGAGGCGGGCGATATACAGCCGGCAGGCCCATCCGATTATATCGCAGGCCAGCAGGAAGTTGTCGAACTTCTTCCGGTTTTTCCGCACACGTGATGAAGTTTGCTTGAAGAATCGTCCGAGCTTTGCGGTTTTTCCGGCAAGGTCGTCAGCCTGCATCGCTTCAAATTCCGTCGGATGCCAGTTCTTTCCGCAGCGTGCAGGCAGGGTTCCCAGCATCCGGAGGAATACGTCCCTGCCCGGCGGGATAGTTGCGCACAATTCGAGGATTTCAGATGCCACTCGACCGGGTCTGCTTATGCCAAACTCCGCCTTGACGAACGACTCCACGGTAGCAACAGTGTCCGCTTCCGGGTCGTTGAACCACGCGCCGCCCAGCACCAGCGCGAAATCCTCGATGTCGCAGAGCAGACGCTGCGGGGTCCAAAGAGTGTTCATCAACCCGATGACGTTCGGGGCGGCTTTATGGGCGAGGCTGGAAAACCGCTGGAGATTCACCGGTGTCAGCCAAGTCGGCATGATCATCTCGCCGGCGCGGCAACTGGCGGGGCAGCCGATTACACGAAAACCCATGTCCGTGAACATCTTCATCGAGTCATCGACCGGATAGTACGGCAAATAGTGCCAGTCGCAGATAATGATGTCCTTACTGATACGTTGGGCAATTCGCGGTTCTTTGATAATATGGTCGCCCCACATCATCATCTGCTTACCGGCGTCGGTAATCATCCGATGCAAACGGTTCGTGTATTCGGCGTAGATTTCCCAGCGATCCCTTGTTTTGAGTGCTTGCCGACATAGCCTGCTCGAGCCGAATTCGACTTCATCCAGTCCGGCGTGGATGTAGGGTGACTCGAACACATCGGCCACCTCGGCTATCAGGTCGCCCATGATGCGATGCGTCTCCGGATGCAACGGGTTTATCGCCCCAAAGGGATGCTCTCGACATTCTGCCAGGTGACGATATTTCCTGTGGTTGAAGATGCAACCGGTATGCCCAAAAGTCTCCAACTCCGGAACGATCCGGACACCATGAGTTTTCGCCTCGTCAATCCAGCGGCGCATCTTCGCACGGGTGAAGGCGTGAGGAGTAGCCAGTTCGGGATGGCAGGCAAACCGCATCGCACAACCTTCATGATCCGTAAAGTGAATAAAAAGCGTGTTATAGCCCCACTGGGCGACCTTGGCCGGCAGGTCGAAATAGTATTCGTGCCGCTCGGCGATCCTGCCCATATCAACCATCAAACCTTTAATCGCAATGTGACTCATGCTGAAATCCTTTCTGTTCTCGCCGGGTTGCTGTTTCGGTCAAATACTATTTGTTGTCGGCATACTTCGTCAAGAATATGTCTTGAGACGCCTGCCCCTGCCGTATTTCGGACACAACGCAAATTGCTCAAATATCCGGTGCGTTTGGCGTTGAACCCGTTCGTTTCCGGTATCGGCGGGTTGTTCCCGCAATTGGTCTCCGGCGGAGCGATTGTCGCTATGGTCCTGTGCCTGCCGACCGTCGGTCCGCTGATGCTCAGCGCATTAATGAACGAGGACATGTACCTTGCCGGTTCGATGCTGATGGTGCTCAGCCTGCTCGGTGTAGTCGGGACGCTGGTAAGCGACCTGCTTCTACTGTGGCTGGATCCGAGAATCCGTTTCAAAGGAGGAAACCGATGAGCAGGTCAGCGCAAAAGACCGCGTCGACCGAAACGTTGTCGCAATGGCAGATGATACGAGGGCGATTTCGGAAGCACCACCTGGCCGTGGCTGCGCTGTTTGTGCTGGCGGCCGTGTACACGCTGGCCATTTTCGCGGAATTCTTCGCGACATATCCTGCAAACCTGAAAAAAATCCCATACATTTACTGCCCGCCTCAAACGCCGCGATTCAATTTCTCTGACGGTTTGCATGTAAATATGGTCAGGCAGAATACTGATCCGATCACGTTCAAAAAAACATATATTGAAGACAAAGACGATATTGTTCCGCTGGGCTTTTTCGTAAAAGGCAAGCCGTATAAACTGTGGGGTCTGATTGGATGGAACCGCCATTTCCTCGGCGTGGATACCAAAGCGTACCGGGCACGACATGGGGATTTGCCGCCCAACGCCGACGCTGCCGCTGCCGCACTGCCTGTATTTTACTTATTAGGCGCCGACAAGTACGGGCGCGACATCTTCAGCCGAATTATCTACGGCGCGAGAATCTCGCTGTCGATTGGCCTGTTGGCTATTGTCATTACCTTTTTCCTGGGCGTAACCATCGGCGGCATCAGCGGGTACGTCGGCGGAACTACCGATAACGTCATCCAGCGGGGAATCGAGATTATCAACGCATTCCCCCGGTTGCCGTTGTGGCTGGCGCTGGGAGCGGCAATGCCGAGCGACTGGTCGAGCCTGAAGACCTATTTCGCCATAACGATCGTGCCGAGTCTGCTTGGGTGGACCCGCCTGGCCCGCGTGGTGCGAGGTAAGATTCTGTCGTTGCGGGAGGAGGACTACGCCACTGCTGCCAAACTTCTCGGTGCCGGACATGGGCGGATTATTTTTCGTCACCTGTTGCCCGGCTTCACAAGCCACATAATAGTCTCGTTGACATTGCGTGTACCGGTGATGATTCTGGGCGAAACGTCTCTGAGTTTCCTGGGCCTGGGCATCCGCCCGCCAATAGTCAGCTGGGGCGTGATGCTCCAGGATTGCATGAACATGCAGGTAGTGGCCAATTATCCCTGGCTGCTGCTTCCGGTTTTGTTCATCATCCTGGCGGTGCTGTGTTTTAATTTCTTTGGCGACGGCATGAGAGACGCTGCCGACCCGTACGCATCGAGGTGAAATATGGCCAAGAAGTCCCAAAGCGTGCTCGAAGTCAGAGGCCTCGAAACCTGGTTCTCGCTGCCAAGTTTTTCAAGCACGTTGTAAAAGTGTTACGGGTCTTATATATTGTTGTTCCGGCTGGGGGTAGCCAAGCAGTGTAAAAAAAGACTTTTTTCGAGGAATCAATCGTGTTTAAAGCGAAGACATTTGTAGCCGTTAAACAGGACAAAATCTTCATCAACGATGCGCCCACTTATGCGGGCAAGAGCGGAGTCGAAGGCATGCTGTTCAATGTTCGTACCGTCAATTCGACTTTCGACGATACGCTGGGCAAGGTGGATTGGTGGGACGACGACGGCTCACATCCTGGAAACGCTTTCGCCGGCTACGGCAAATGGGCCTCGCCGGACTCTGCCTTCGCCAATACCGAGCGGTTCATCGCCGCCCTTGAACAATACAAGGCTTACGGTATCCTCGCGGTCAACCTGAACTTCCAGGGCGGACATCCGCTCATGAGCAAGAAGGATGAAATCCCTGAAGGGAAGGGCAGCGCGGGTTCTCGCCCCAATGGTCACAGGGATTTCTACCACAACAGTGCTTTTGATTCCGACGGCGCGATAGACCCGAATTACGCCAAACGCATCGGCGACGTTATCGAGGCCTGCGACCGCCTGGGAATGGTGACAATTCTGCAGATGTTCTACTTCGGGCAGGACACGGTTTTCGAAGACGAGCAGGGCATCATCACTGCCGTCGATAACGGCGTGGATTTCGTTTGCGAGCGAGGTTACCAGAACGTCCTGATCGAAATTGCCAACGAGACCATGCAAGGCCACTATCACCATCCAATCCTCAAGCCGGGGCGGACGGCTGAACTGATTTCCCGTGCTCGAAAGAGAGGTCTGGAGAAACATGACAGAAAACTCTTCGTCAGCACTTCCGAAGCGGCGATGCTGAAAGTCGATGAAGGGTCGTTTATGGCAAGTAATCAATGGACAACCGAAGAGGTGGACCGCGTATTCCAGGAAGCGGACTTCATCCTTCTGCACGGTGGCGACGGTATCGAAGTCGGCAAGGTCGGAAGCGTCAGCCTGGTAGCAAGCAAAGTTGATTACTTCCATTCCCAACCGTGGTTCACCGAATCGCCCAAGCCAATTATTTTCAATGAATCCAACGGTAATAGGGCCTTTGAATCCATTGTCGAACGAGGCGCGTCCTTTGGGCTTCACTCGAATGATGCGCAGACCGTCTGGCCGGCGAAATGGGGCGTGTGGCAGCCAGAGCATCAGTGGTTCTTCGATAAGACCAAGGCGCTGACGGAAACCCCATAAGCCAATATCAGAGCAGGGCTTTTTTACCGGCACGCAGTGATAATTTGCTCCACAAGTTCTGCGGATATCTCGTTGCTCTCATCTTTCGGGCTTCGGTTTGGGCTTTGAGCGACGACCATATCCAGGCTCGGGCAGACCCAGATGTGGTTGCCCCCGGCGCCAGCTGCGGCGAAGGAGTCTCTCGGAAGGTCAGGCCAGAGAACGCCCTGGTCATTAACCCAGAAGCCGTGGCCGTACTTCCATTTGTCCTTCGGATTATTGGCAATGATGTCCGGTGAGGTTTTAGTGGCTTGGCGCATCCAGTCTTCCTGTATAACCTGCTGGTCTTCCCATCGCCCGAAATGCAACCACAGCAGCCCCATCCGTGCCATGTCGCGGGCGCTGGAGACGCATCGCGGGCTATGCCCGAAGATGTTCTTGACGGCTTCGGGTGTGTGCTTGAAGTCAGTGTAACAGTGGTCCCACGTGCCGCCGATGGGGTTGCGTATCTTCTTCTCCACCAGTTTATTGAAGCCGGGCAGCCGATCCGGGTCGCTGCTGTCGTAAAGCCCGTAGGCCATCTCGATAGCGTGGCAGAAAATGTTCATACCGAAAGTCTGGTAATGGAAGGTGCTCCCGGGCGTCTCGCCCGGCTTCATGTATCCGGAGGTGTTGCTTATCAGTTGGCGAAGTGTAATACCGCGGTCTTCGGGTTTTGCGAATCGGCCCGGCTTAGGCCCTTTACCTTCGGGCACATCCATCATTTCCGGGTAGTAGTCCACCGCGAGGTCGTCGGGTGAGCCGATCTTACCCTCTGCCAGGGCAACGCCAAGAACGGATGAGAACACGCTCTTGGTGGCAGACGCCATTCCGCGCTTTTCGTCCGTCGGTATCCCTTGTTCCCATTGGGCCACCATTCGCCCGCCTCTCACGATGACAATGCGATACGGACTCTCGCCGGCCTGGTCCTGGTGCCACTTTCGGACGGCCTCCAACTTCTCGGCGTCTATGCCGGCGTCCTTAGGCTCAACTCGTTCCCAGTCCTTGCCGGGAAATATGGTTTCCATTACATATCTCCTCAATTCCAAAAAGAATCACATTGACAGAAAATCGCAAAATCGGAATTATTCACCCCTTTGCCAACAGCGACTCGGCGGTCTTGGCCATAGTGGTAAGGATTACGCAGCAGCTTGTCGCACCGGCGTCGGGGACGCCCCGGGACCGCTCTGCCAGGCGTGCAGCCCGACCTTTTTTGGCGATCATATCGACCGTGGCGGCTTGACCTTCGGCTGCAGCCTGGGTCATCGCCGTCAGGGCCGACGAAAAATCGCTCCCGTCGGCGTTTGCTTTTGCAAACGCTTCAGTTGCCGGTGCAAGCACATCGAACAGCGTCTTGTCGCCCGTCCGGCACTGACCGATATCGCGGATTTTCTCTTCGGCGGCATGGAGCATCGCACCGAAAGACTCGGTATCGATCCGCTCGTTATCCTTGATAGTCCTGGCCATCGCCCGGAAAAACGATCCATAGAGCGGTCCCATCGCACCGCCAATTTTTTCCACCAGCACCGTACCGAGGATTTGCAGTGACTCCGAAAAATTCATCGTCTCGGAATCCAGTTGCTCCTTGCAAAGCCCGAAGCCCTTGTGCATATTGATTCCGTGATCCCCGTCGCCGATCAGTCCGTCGATGTCGGAGAGTTTTTGACGGTTTTCTTCAATCGCGTCGATCATCGCAAAAGTGATCGCGATGCCTTCCTTGTTGGAAAACGAGTTCGTCTCGAACACCTCAAGTTAAGTCAAAACTGGGTTAATCCCATCGAGTCGCACGGATAATCGATGCACTGTTTGAGTTCGTCGTCGGCTTTCATCACTGTCAACGTTACACCGCCCATCTCCAGCGAGGTAAAGTAGTCCCCGACGTACGAGCGGTAGATTTTCATCCCCGCCTCACAGAGCAAATCGTGCACCGTCGAGTAAAGGATATACAGTTCCATCACCGGCGTGGCCCCCAGGCCTGAGATCAGCACGACGAGCTCATCGCCGGACTGGAACGGCAGGTCGGAGAATAATGACATCGACCATTGTCCCGGCCATTTCGCCGGCTTTCTGGAGCGGCACGACCTTCATTCCCGGTTCCCCGTGATGCCCGATCCCCAGTTCCATCTTTCCGTCCTCGATGGAAAAGTTCGGGTGTCCGACGGCGGGAATAGTGCACGGGTCTGTTCCCACGCCGATACTGCGAGTGTTGTCGATGGCCTTTTGCGCCACGGCGACGACCTCGTCGAGCGAACCGCCCATCGCGGCCTTGGCGCCGGCGACCTTCCACATCAGGATTTCCCCTGCTACGCCCCGCCGCTTGTCGCGCTGGTCTTTCGGAGCGGACGGTGCGTCGTCATTTGCGATGACCGTCCCGCACAGCAGTATTCCGCGGTCGTAGTTTCCGGCTGCAATCTCGCGCGCGAGGTTGAATCCTATGTCGGGGTAATCAACATCGTGGTCCTTCAGGTAGTCCAGGTCGGTAAAATCGACCTGCTTTTCCTTCAGATGCTCGACGAGCACCTTTTTCAGTTCTATCGCAGCGGAATCACAGTCAATGGCAATTTTCATTTTGCATCACCTTCTTGTTGTTCGTCCGCGATCTCGGTTGGTTTTTCGCTGGCCTGTGGGTCGGTGAACTTGTCGGCCCCTTTGGCGGATTTCGTTTCGCAGGTGTAAAGCACAGCCCCCTCGACCCCGGCCTGGAACCAATGCAAAGTATCAGGAGGGCTGGTGAGTTGTTCGCCGGGATGCAGTACCGTCTCGTTCCATGATGTGTAGTGCTCCCGGCGATGGGCCGGCGGATTCGCGTGCGGTTCAGGCGTCGGTTCGCCGGGCATCATCACGTAAACCTCGCCCCACAGGCAGCGGAAGGTCTCCTCTTTCCCGGCAGAACCTTCAAACGGAAGGTGGCGGTGCTGAGGGCAGGTTTGGTTCGGCAGCAGTACCAATATCTTAAGCGTAAGCCTGGGCATGTTGATAAGCCACAGCAACTCCAAGCCGGTCTGTTCCAACTCTCCAAGCCCGAAATCCAGCACAGTGAAATTGTTCAGTTCTTCTTCGCGGACGACGATGCCTGCCTTCCTGACCATCTCGGCCGCCCGGCTCGTGGCGTCGTTGAATTCCCTGCGAGTAATCATAACAGCGACCTCACCAGATGCCCGAACGCTTTGGCCGGGATACCTTCGGCGATGAAAGATGCAATCGTGTCGCGGCCTATCTTCTCGAGAAGCCCGGCGGCGGTGTTAACGATATCTATGCTGGCGCTCATGGTTTCGACAGGATCGCCGTTGCGGGTATTGACGTCGTAAGCAGCCCATCCGTCGTAATTCAATTTGTCGAGATAGTACATCAGTTCGACCAAGTCCCAAAGGTTGACCGAACCGGGCAGCATGTCCCAGTCCCACTCACGGGCGTTGTCGTTGAAATGCACGTAGAATAAACGATCTATGCCGGCGGCGAGGCAGAGAGCCTCAGCGGGCGTTTCCTTGGCTATCAGGGCGTGCCCCACGTCCATCGTTACTCCGAGATGCCCCAGTCCTAGCCGCTCACAGAGCAGCAGCGTTCGCCCAACGTCGGGTAAAATGCAGAAGTTTCTCGATTCGTTGAGTTTGTACTCCAGGGAGATTCGTATGTCGTTGCGATGCCCAGCCGCCTGGGCGAGCGACTCTTCCAGCCATTTCCACTGCTGAAGGTAATCGACCTGGAAGTTATAGTTATGCCCGTCGATTAACGGGCAGCAGGTGATCATTCCGGCGCCCAATTCCGCAGCCAGGTCCTGGGCGGTTTTCATGGCCTCGACGGCAGCGGCACGAACCTGCGGGTTCGGGGAAGTGAACGACCCCGCACCGTATTTATCCTCGCCTTTGACGTTGAGGTTCACAGCCGACACAGCCAGAGGCGAACCTTTGATCTGCTCGACCCTGTCGGCTACGTCGTCACCAAAGTCCTGGGGATAGACGACTTCCACGCCGTCGGCGCCTTTGACCCTGGAGGCCATTTCCAGGCACTCTTCGAACGAACGAGCGGGCTGGTACTGGTGGAACCGGTCGGCCTGCCTTCCCATCAAACCCAGCATTACGGAATGTCTCAGTTTCAACTTGATACTCCTGCAAGTTGCTTCGCTATATATTTATCTCAAGAAATTACAAAGCCAGAAGATAAACGTTATCTTCCAACTCGGCAAGAAGAAGGGGTTTTTCCAAAAGTTCATTTTGCTGAATCAGTATTGTTGCACATGATAGCCTTTCGGAATAGATTGCTCTGGAAAGATGCTTCATGTTATGAGTGTACGAGCGACATTTCATTGCGTTTTCGCTCTTCTCCTCACGGGTATTGCATCCGCCGCGGTGCTTTGGGTAGTTGCATGGTTGTTTATTCCGGATCTGTCGAGCGAGAATCAGAAAATCTATACGCTTGAGGAAATCCAGGCTGCTGAAAAATCGCGTGATGTAAGTTTCGACCCTGATAATCTTCCGGTCCTCCACGTCAAAGTCGATTACAGTGAAGGCCCCAAGGCCAGGTGGTATCCCAGGGGCGAATCGCCCATTCTTGCCAGGATGGTCCGTGAGGGCAAATTGCCCCCGGTGGCCGAGCGTGTCGGTCCTGAGCCGTGCGTGCTTCGGGCCACCGACGGTATCGGCAAGTACGGCGGCACCTGACTGCGAATAGCCTCATCGCCCACCGACGTCAGTATTATCACCTGGCGCCTATCGACGACAAAGGGGATGCGATGGTCGCCACTGGGCTACCCGATTGTCCCACACACGATCAAGAGACTGGAAGCATCAGAGGATAATCGCCAATTCACCCTTATTCTTCGCAAGGGAATGAAGTGGTCCGACGGTCATCCGGTAACAGCCGACGACATCATGTACTGGTGGAAACACGAGTTCAACGACGACACCCTGACCGGCACCTCGCCCATGCCGAACTGGACGAGAGCCGGTTACCTGGTAAGACCCGACAAGAAAGGGAAGGTCGAGAAACTCGACGATTTTCGCGTGAAGTTCTCCTTACTCGCGCCGACCAAGCTTTTCCCGGAATTCCTCTGCGGAAACTCGCTTCCGTTCTTTGAGTGCCCCGCTCACTATCTGAAGCAGTATCACCCGACAATCGGCGACAAGGAAATCTGCGAAGAGGCCATGCGGGCCTACAAATTACCAAGCCGCACCGCTCTGTACACATACATGAAGCATTTCCAGAACCCGGAACATCCCCGGCTCTGGCCCTGGATTTACAGGACGTTCAATTTCACAACTCCCCAGGTCTTCGTGCGCAATCCGTACTACTGCGTCGTGGACACCGAAGGCAATCAACTTCCCTACGTTGACAGGATGCAGTTCGACATAATCTCGGACAAGAGGATGATTGCCCTTGCCGCTGCCGACGGCAAGGTTACGATGCAGGCCCGCCATATCAACTACGAGAACTATACAGAATTGATGAGCAGGCGCAAAACAGGCGGCTATCGCGTCTTTCACTGGTACCTGGATGGTCGAAGCGACTATGTGATAAACCCAAATCTGAACCGTCTGGTGGTCCAGGATAAGCCCGACACGAAATTGAAGGCGGAATTTCTCGCCAATAAGCGGTTCCGACAGGCATTGTCTCTGGCCATCAACCGCGAGCAAATAATCAAGGCTGAATATAACGACCAGACCAAGCCCTCGCAGATTGCTCCGGGCGAGGCATCGCCTTTCCACAACGAGCGACTCTCAAATGCGTTCATAGAATACGACCCTGACCGGGCTGGGCGTATTCTGGACGAAATCGGCCTGAATAAGCGCGATTCTGAAGGATACAGGACGTTTCCTGACGGGTCGCGCATGCTGTTCTACCTGGACATGGCGGCTCGAAGAAGAAGCGGCGTAACTCAGTTCATAGTGAATGACTGGGCGAAAGTGGGAGTGCATGTCATACCACGCGAGCAGTCCCGGCGCCTGTTTTACGTCAAGAAAGACTCGCGTGAGTTCGACTTCAATATCTGGGGCGGCGGCGGCGAGCACATGCCGATGAGTTCACCGCGGTACTTTGTTCCGACCTATACCGAATCCTTCTACGCCGTCGGTTGGGCCCGGTGGTACATGTACGGCGGTTTTTATGATAATGAGTCCGCCATGAAATACCCCGGTGTAGTTCCCGTCCCCAAAGACCACCCTATGTATCGTGCATTTGAGGCCTACGAACGCGCCAAGCATGCCACCACCTTTGCCAGGCAAAAGCAGCACTTCGATGAGGTTCTGAAAATCGCCACTGACAATACCTGGTCTATCGGAATCGCCACTTCGCCGCCGGAAGTCGTCATTGTCAAGAATGGCTTCCGTAACGTTCCCGAACTGGCAATGAGCAGCGCGGCAGCGCGAAGCCCGGGCAATACCGGTATCGAGACGTATTACTTCGAGCGGCCTAAAAGTTCACCGGCTGTCGATCGCGAGATTGCCGAATCATTAGTAACTCCGAAACTGCGCCCCGGCGGCTCGGCAACTCCAAAGACCGACAGCCGCGACATTGCTGGAACTGGCCCGAGCCGACAAGCACATCTACATCGTTACCAGTGATTCCCGCGGCTCCGGAAAACTAACGGCGTTCGGGCAGGAGTTGCCCGAACAGACTGTCGAAGTGGGAATCGCCGAACAGAACCTCGTCGGAATCGCCGCCGGGCTGGCATCGACGGGCAAGAAGGTCTTCGCCGTCTCGCCGGCATCCTTCCTGACTACCCGGGCGCTGGAGCAGATCAAGAACGACGTGGCCTATTCGGACAACCCGGTAACGCTCGTCGGGATCAGCGCCGGCGTCAGCTACGGCGCGCTGGGTTCGACGCATCACTCGCTGCACGACCTGGCGGTACTTCGGGCAATATCCAACATCGACATCGTCGTCCCATCCGATAATTTCGAAACACGCCGGGCGGTCGCCGCCGCTGCGGACTATCCCAAACCCGTGTACCTGAGATTCGGCAAAAAACCGATGCCCGACTTGTACAGCCCCGATGCGCAATTCGAAATCGGAAAGTCCCTGGAGGTGCGTCCGGGACGCGACGCGACGTTCATCGCTACAGGAGAGGCGGTTTGGCGGGCCGTACGCGCTGCAGAGAACCTTGCAGCCGAGGGCCTGAATTGCCGGGTCGTCAGTATGCATACGATTAAACCCCTTGATACCGAGGCGGTCCTCCGGGCCGCCGGCGAAACACGATGCGTCGTCTGCGTTGAAGAACACAGCGTGCACGGCGGGCTTGGCGAAGCCTGTGCCGCTGTAATCGCCCAGTCCGATACCCGCGTTCCAATGCGAATCGTAGGACTGCCCGACGAACATACCGTTACCGGTAGCCAGGACGAGATACTCGCCCATTACGGTATCGACCCGTCTGGCCTGGCGAGAACGATGCGGCAGATGCCCGGCGTTTCGGGAGAAAGTACGAGTTGAAATACGTCCTAGCGATAGACCAAAGCACCTCGGCCACCAAGGTCATAATCTTCTCGCTTGCCGGAAAAGTGTTGGCGAAAACATCAATTCCACACCGCCAGTACTACCCCCAGCCGGGATGGGTTGAGCATGACGCCGAGGAGATATTCACCAATACCCGCCAGGCCCTGCGCCAGGTAATCGAAGGCGGCAAACTGACCGCTTCAGACTTACTGTGCCTGAGCATTACCAACCAGCGTGAGACAATCGTGGTATTTGATCGCCAAACCGGTAAGCCGCTGCACCACGCCCTTATCTGGCAGGACCGTCGGGGCGACGAACTGTGCACACGACTGACCGAGCGAGGCGCTGCCGACGAGATCCGTAACAAGACCGGCCTGAAGATCGACAGTTATTTCTCCGCGTCCAAGATTAAGTGGCTTATCGACAATAAGCCCGACATCGCAGCGGCACTGGCCTCCGGACAGGCGCTTATCGGCACGGTGGATACGTACCTGATTTACCGCCTGACCGCCTATGGCGTGTTCGCAACCGATCACACCAACGCCTGCCGCACGATGCTGTATGACATTCTCAACCTCCGTTGGGACAGCGACTTGTGCGAGATGTTCTCCGTGCCCCTCGCCGCCTTGCCGGAGGTACGCTCCAGCAGCGCCGACTTCGGGCAAACCGATCTTGACGGCCTGCTGGACAGACCCGTTACGATCCGCGGCGTTATGGGCGATTCACAGGCGGCACTGTTCGCCCAGCGGTGTTTCGAGCCGGGCGACGCCAAGGTTACATTCGGAACCGGATCGTCCGTTCTGGTCAACATAGGTTCCCAGTTGCAAATCTCCCACAGCGGACTCGTATCGACAATCGCGTGGATGCACGACGGCCAGGCGACCTACGCCTACGAAGGGATCATCAATTGCACCGGTGCGACAATTGCCTGGCTTAAGGACCAGTTGCAACTGATCGACAGCCCCGAGCAGACCGAAGAATTAGCCACATCTGTGCCCGACAACGGCGGGGTCTATCTGGTGCCCGCGCTGGCGGGACTGGGATGTCCGCATTGGCGTCCTGATGCCAAGGCAGCCGTCGTCGGCCTCACGTCGCACTCGAACCGCAACCACGTGGTACGAGCGGCGCTGGAATCCATCGCCTATCAGGTGCGCGACGTGCTTGACTGCATAACCTCGCAGGCCGACGTTCCGCTTACCGTCGTGCGCGGCAACGGCGGAATGGTGGCCAACAGTTTCCTCATGCAGTTCGTAGCCGACATTACGTCCGTTCCGCTCCTGGCCTCGCAACTTCCCGAACTCTCTGCCCTGGGCGCTGGTGTCTATTCGTCCCTGGACGAACTGACTGCGTTGAATTTACCGAGCCTGGACTACCGCCCTGCAATGCCCGCGGATCTCCGCCGCAAGTACTACCAGGGATGGACCGAAGCCCTGCGATGCGTGTTGTAGTGTCTTTTGTTCACCGAAAAGCAGTTGAAGTTGGATCATCTCCCAGACCTGCCGGGAGACGAACGGCTGGATGGCGTTGACGTTTTCAATAGTGACCGGATTGGGTACTGGCCTTTATGGCCTGTCTCAAATCAAAAGCCCGAAACCGACTTGATACTATTTGCAGTATCATTTTAGTATCAAATTGGCTGCCCGGCCCCCTGATACGCAAAAGGGACAAACTGTAAAGGCTTGTCCCTATGCAACTTACTCAAATAGCGGGGGCAGGATTCGAACCTGCGACCTCCGGGTTATGAGCACGACAAGGGCTTTTTATATAAGTCCCTACCGCACTGCAACTTCCCGTTATCCGCCAGTCACGCAGGGCATTATCACGAATCTGCATGATGAGCATGATCCGCATGATCCGCATGATCCGCACGATTTTAGCTACAATTAGCTACATTCAGCTACACCCTTTGTCAAGGCCGAAGACAGAAACGCCAAGCGGCTTGTTGCTTGCGGGATCTACAATGGCCACGAGACAGAACGACAAGAACTTTGTGGGGCTCCATCGCCTTTTAGTGGCAATGCCGTCGCCCGGCGGTTGACCAATCGGCCGAACCGTCTTGGGACACTGCTGCCGACTTATATTCCGGCCTTACACAAGGTGGCGCCTGCTTCGGCCAGTTCGAGGATTCTCTCCCACTTCCGGACCGGCCCTGGCGGGAAGTAGTGGCACTTTTGCCATCTTTCACAATAATGAGGAGTGCTTCACTGTTTCATGTTGAACTTGAGATCGTGAGTCCCTTTACCTATTGCAACCTTGACCCATCCATGGTCCGAATTCAGAACCGGAGTGGCGCGGCCATCCAGCAGAACGCCCGTGATGCCGGGACAGTAAAACGTTACCTTCGCGCCGGGTGAGATAATCCTGCCGAGGTCGCATTTGATATAAACAGTTACGTTCTTATCCGATTCGAATCCTTGCCGCGGCTTGGCTCCGTCGTCGAAAATCCTGCCCTTGCGCACGAAATAGAAGGCGTTAGCCTTGTCTTTGAAGCGATACAGTGCCGCTAATCCCCTGAATGAAACTTTGTCGCATTTGACGGCTTTTTTTCCTGAAGATTCAATCGCAACATCAGTTACGGAATTCCCCAGATCAACCTTTGCTCCGGTGTAATCCTTACCGGTGATCCTGGTCATTTTGGCCTTGGCGTGTTTCGCATCGTGCGGGAACAGGACCGTTACGATATTCCGCCTGCCGCTGCCGTCTGTCTCATAGGTCGAATAGAGGTACTTGCCCATGAAGTTGCCTTTGAAGTCGTCCCAGCCGCGTGCGAAGAGACCATCCCTGATATTCACAGAAACCGGCGGGGTGCCGAGAAAGACGGTCAGAAAGACATCGTGACCGCTGAAGGTGTACGGGCCTACCTTCGCCCTGTATTCAAGCCTGTCCGAAACAGTAGTGGAGTTGTCGGCGTTGGGATGCAACAGGACGTTTGCCTTGGCGCCGGCACTGTCGGCGTCCACCTCGTCGAAGAGAACCCAGTAACCGTTGCAGCCGTCCTGGGGGTGCACGAAGCAGAAGTTGCGCCAATGCTTGCCGTTGAGCAGGGCGCTTCCTGAATATCCCCTGGCATAGTCGAAGCGCGGCGCGGTAAAGCCTTCGGTGATGCCGCCGCCCGTCTTGGATACGTGGTCCACGCCGTCGATAAGCACCGTGTTGCCCGAAACGGCCGAGTTGGAAATGTAATCGTAATTCTTCCCGTGGTGGACATATCCCGAGTTGCGCAGGACGTACTCGCCATAGGCGCAGAGGAACACGGCGTTTGTCTCTCTATGAGTATGCCACTGGCTGGACGTTGTGCTCAAAATCGCTCCCATAAGCGACCTGTCGGAGGGATTATCTTCCCAGAAGGCTGCATAGCAATCCCATATGTCGCTGAGCGGCTTTTTCGGCGCCGGCAGGGGCTGGTCCAGCATGAGGTAATTGAGCAATCCTGTGGCAGGCGCTGCGCCATTAATCACCCAGGCAACATTCCGGGCAACCTTCGCAGAGAAGCGATGCGCCCTGAAACCTCCGGTAATATGGCTCCCACCGCCAAAGAGACCGCGCAGATGCGTATCGCCAAAACTCGAGTACCCGAAGAACGGACCAATCGCCGCACCGTAGAGCCACTCCTGGAATCTGCCGAATCTGGTATCCGAGTAGTAGGTATCTTCACCCGTGAACTCCAGCACATCCATGAAGTGAGCCTTTGCAATCCGCCCGCCCGCAAATCGCGCCACGCTGTAGTGCCCGCCCGAATCAAACACTCCGCCCGGAGTTACGTTCTTGTACAGTCCAGAGCGGTAACCGCTCTTGCAGAAGTTAAATCGTTCCCGGTCCTGGCGGTAGAGCGCCCAGACGCCGCAGACACCCCATCTGTTCAAAGGATGCCATGCCGGAACCGTCCAGTACCATTCAGCCATCCGGCCCAGCTTCGCCTCGATGTCGGCGCGCTCGGCGGATGTCAAATCGTCATAAATAATGTCCAGGGCAAGAATAGAGTTGAAAAGTGCGCTCCCACCCGGCACTTCGAAATGCCAAACCGTATGGTCGCGATCGGCGTAGATTGCATCCCAGTGCATCAGCGTATCCCGAACCTTGTTCTTGTAGGAGATGCGGTTGGCCGGATCGAGGATATAGGCCAGGGCGCCTGCACCCACGATGGATTTCATCTTTCCGGTCTTGTCGCGAATACCGGCCTGTGAGTTGAAACTGTGGCTATTCACGTAAGAGATCGCGTCCGCCTTCATTTTTTTCCACGGCGACTTGGCGGCACGCGCACGCAACTTCGCGTAATCCGATTTCTGCACGATAAGGAACGGATGCCCTGCTTTTCGAGTGGAAAAGGTCTGTTCTTTACTCTTGGCCGGGTTTTCTCCCGCATCTCTGCTTTCCACGGTGAAATAATATTTGGCGCCGGCCTGGAGTCCGGTCAGTATTACTCGGTGGGATTTCACATAAGAAGGGTTTTTGACCGTCTTTTTGTACGCCTTGGCTTTTGTCCCGTATCTGACCATGCTGTTGGACGCTTCGTCCGTCTTCCAAAGGATAACCGCGTTTGTTCGGGCCGACCTTTCTACCTTCACTTCAGATACAGCCGGAGGGGTCTTGTCCTCGGCAAGCAGCACATTCGCCTCAGTGGTACTGCTCTTATTTACCTTCACATTTGGTTTCGTTCCCGTTTTGTGTCCTTTCGCGGAAACAGCCACCTCATAAGTTCCCGCAGGTACGGAGATTCTGTATCTTCCCTCCCGGTCTGTTGTGATACGATAGAATCCCACTTTGACTTTCGCAGCCCCTATCGGCTTGCCCTTTACATCAACAACCTTGCCTGTAACTGTGCCTTTGGGACTTTCTTTTTTGTAATGTTCCAGTATCTCCTCATGAGTCAGGGCGCGGGAATAAATTTTTATCTCGTCCATACTGCCCTTGAAGAAGGACTCCCATTTATTACCTGTATTCCACGCTCCGATATGCAGGTTCGCTGTGGATTGATGTATCCGTGGGGTATCAGGCATGGAGGCCGAAGTGTCAGGCCGGCTATTGACATAAATCCTCATGACTTTACCGTCAGAGGTCGCAGCGATGTGCACCCATTTGTCGGCCTGTATGGTCTCGGGGCGTTTGTGCCACGTTCCAACCACTCCTATGGGAGAGAGTGCAAAATGGACACATTTCCCCTCGGAATCCACGTCCAGTTCCAAGCAGCGTTGATTTGAATCGTCACAAGGCCATCTTTCAATTATGGAGTGCCTGCCCGTAAGTGGCGTCTTTATCCAGCACATCAAGGTAATCTCTTTGGTTATGCTGTTCAGACTGGCAGATTTAGGGACCTTCACGTAGTCGTCCACGCCGTCGAACTGCAAACCTCCTCCGACTCTGCCTTTTGCCCACGTGGCTCCGTGGATTGTACCGTGGTTGCCGTGGCCGGAGGTGTCGAGGAGTCTGTCTCCCTTGCCTTCGTCAAACTTCCAGTGAGCGACAAGACCCTGGCTGTCCCCATCCGAGCAAGATGTCAGGAATAACACAGAGCCAAGACAAACGGACAGCAACGAAACCATTTTCATGTTTGCAACAGTGTTTTTTTTCATATCTTTTTCTCCTTTTTAATTTTTCCCGGCCTTTAGTCCGAGATTGAAAGTTCCCGTGTTGGCGAAACCCCAACTGGGCACCTCCACGGTGAACCTCAACATCCGCTGCATAATCTCTTCGACCCGGCTAGAAGAAAGATTCGTTTTCCTGCTTCCTATATACATTGCGAACATCAACGCTTGAGCACAAACTCCAGCATCGCCTCATAGAGTCCAAACTGAATCTCAAGTATCTGTTCAAACGAAACCTGGCATTTCTCACGGAGGTCATGCGGGCACTCGAATACGAATGGAGTGGCGCCGCTTATATGGTAGAGCGCACTGACAATATCCAACGATTGCCGATCTTCGGCGGTTCCTTCATCGAGGCACGTGCTCCACTCAACTTCCGCCGTCGGCAGATTCCGCTCACGAAGTTTGTCGTATAGCCGATTGCCAAGCGCACGGACAGCGTCCTGTGCCATTCTTGGAACATACGGCGGCCGCAGGATTTTTGGGACAACCTCGTGTGAGTGGAGTGAAACAGCCAGGTCCGGCCCCCAACGCTGCGCAACCCGCAGAATGGCTTGAGATTCCGAACACATGGGCGTAAAGAATTCATCCTCCATTGGGTTGATCCCTTCGTCGTTGAAGTAGGCGCCCAAAAAACCGATATCGGCATCGGTTAACTGTGCAATCGGGTAGCCGACTGCGCTCATTCAAGAAGCTCTTCCGGGTCAGCGTGCCTCGAAGGTAGTTACAGAAACCGGTTAAAATCTCCGCCATCTTCAACCGCTCTGTGGGAACAGGGTTTGAGGACAGGACTTCTGCACCGGTAGCAGGCGGCTTGTTTCGGGAAGCAGGTGGCGCGGGATCGGCGTGTATGCCGGCCTCCAGCTTTAAAGCCTGCTCTCGAGCCGTGCGGAAATTCGTCGTTCGCAACGACCGAAGAACCTGCTTGCCGTCCCGGTAAAACTTCGCGTACCAGATGTCTTTCTTGCCACGTCGATACAAGTGTGCCATGAGATGAACTCCTTTCTTCAAGGCCGCTCATCCCAGAGATCACATTCCCCGCTGGCCTTTATGGCCTGTCTCAAATCAAGAGCCCGAAACCGACTTGATACTATTTGCAGTATCATTTTAGTATCAAATTGGCTGCTCGGTCCCCTGATATACAAAAGGGACAAGCCGTAAAGGCCTGTCCCTATGCAACTTACTCAAATAGCGGGGGCAGGATTCGAACCTGCGACCTCCGGGTTATGAGCCCGACGAGCTACCAGACTGCTCTACCCCGCGATCACGGATTTTATAATAGGGTTACAAACGCGGGGCTGTCAAACATTTTTCCAGATTTATCACCTCGCGTAATATCAGAGCGGCTGGATCGGCCGAGACTGTGAGGGGGTTACAAGTGGTGTAAGTAATTGTGTGTACGACAATGCAAGGGCATTGGCAATCTGTGTGCTAATTAAATCGACAGGCCCTGAACTGCTGGGCTATTATCAGACCTGCCTGCCCTTCGGGTCTGAGCCTCAGAGCCGAAGGCAGGATCGAAGACCGGCAGACAGGTATCCCTTTGGGACTGGACAGACTTTTTCAACAACCCCGCTGTCCCTAATTTTCCGTCCCTAATTTTCCACGTCTGTCCCCTTAACCCTGGTATTTTCGGTAGGGACAACAACTAGAATTCCTCTTTCGACAAGTTCTTTGTCTATATATGAACCCCATATTGACGCCTTTCCAACCACCAAGACCGACGAATTTTGACGAGTTACACTTGTCGGCGTCACCAACCATCCCCCATCCCAACCAATGGATTGGAGTTCACTCAAAGCGTTCTTGTGAGCAACGTTGTAACCTTCAAAACGGAAATGCATCGACAGATCACAGCACCGTAATTCGAAGACGTTTCCGTCAATCCGCTCGACATGCCAAGTTGATTCCAGTCTATCCTCTGTGCGCCACCGATACAATAAATCTGACCAGTGCCCCGCCGTGACTGCCGAACCTAAGGCGTGTCCTATTTTGTAAAATGCCACTCCAGATATGACATAAATGATGAGGGCCAGCGTACATACTACACTCTTCCTTTGCATTGATCGATACCTCCATGTCTATTTACAATCTTTTATCTGCTTCTTGACCTTATGGCCTGGTTTTCTTTTTGTCAATGCACGTCCCAGCAGGGTTTCCAGGTGTTCGATAAATGCAGGCGTCCCGCAAGGACGGCCAGTCTTGCCGTGTAGCCGAAACTACCGCAGTAAACATTTTTCATCAAAATAATCAAGTGCTCCGTCTCTTTCTCGTCCTTTATCGTCGAGCCTACCTGTTTTTTCTCCCTCGCCTATGGCAAAATGCCGCTCGACGACGTAGGATGAAAAAAACGCAATGACAAGGACATCGACAAAATCAGAAACCGCCCGCCGCGGACTCCTGGCTGTGCTGATGCTGGCTGTGCTGCTCGCGTCGGTCTCAATCGCCTGGCTGCTCGAACGGAAATCGACCATCAAGGCCCACGCCGGCGCGCAAATAATAGGCGAAATACGCGCTAAGGGACTGAAACACTATTGGCCTGAGAAATCGCAAATCGACTGGTTCCTGATCCAGTCGAACGGTAACACAATCGGATGGAAGGCTTCAGTCAGGATAAAGTCCGCGGCTCGACCAGGCTCGCCGCCCCTCGACAAACTCGGGACGACCCTGAGCAACGCCGAAGGGCCGAAGTCCGACGGAAATTTCATCGGCGTGGATGTGGAGGTCGTCCCCAAGCAGCACAGTTTACACGAAATATGGACGCTGAACGCCGACGCCACAGCCGGGACCTACCACGCCGACCTCCGCTCCGCCGGAGGCAAGGGATTCAAAACGGACATCATTATGAGCGACGGAATGGTCAAAGTTGTCCAACACGTACGGGGCATCGGCAGCATCACAGCCGATTCGCGCGCGCCGAAAAACTACCTGCCCAAAGGAACGCTGCACCTGGCGGTTCGGCAGACAGCCGAGATGCGGGCGAACGCACAGTTCGTAATGGTCTTCAACGAAAGGCCCAATCGCGATAAAGCCGTCGAGTTCGGAACCCTCCGGCTGCGATACCTCGGCAGTTCACAAACGCGACAAGGCCGAACCGTCCGCCGGGTCAGAATGTCGGAAATCAGAGGCCGAGGAAAACGCCGCACCCTCTTCGAACTGGATGAAAAGGGCAAAATATTGCTCATACAGGGAGAAAAAACGCAAAGCAAGGCGGTGGACGAACAGACCATAAAGAAAAGTTTCGCCGATGCGCCGCTGTACCTGCGGCGACTCCTGAAACAGGCGGGCGGGCATTAGGCATTTGCCCAATGACCGAATTGCTACTCCGGTTCTTCGAGGTTGCGATAGCGGAGTTCTTCTGCCCGGTGGATTAACTCGGCGTCGCCTGGAAGAACCAGTTTGTCCAGGACGTAATGGAAGGTGCGGTTGTCGTGGTAGGTCCAGGGGGCAATCGCGCTGAACAGGTCCAGCGGGGGGACTTCGTAATAAGGAGGCCTGATCTTTTCGCCCGTCTTGAGCGTCCGGCATCCGCTGTGG